>CAZMHK010000159.1:0-6485 GCA_964566045.1 uncultured Flavobacterium sp. | reverse complement strand
AAAATCGCCTTTTAACACAAAAACATAAACGCCGTTTCCTGGCTTTTTTATTTGATATTGAGTTGCTACACTTGCATCAAATTTTCCCAAATGAAACCAGGCATCTTGATGAATCCAAACGCCTTCATCCTCTGGATTTGGAGATAGAACTTGTTGTAATTTATTATGACGATCGTTTAAATCAAGCGTCACTTGATCGTATCGAGGTGTTACATTTTTTTTGTTCGGATAAATCCAAATTTGCAAAAACTTAACCAACTGGTCTTGATTTTTGTTGTATTCGCTGTGGAAAATTCCCGTTCCAGCGCTCATGGCTTGTACATCACCTTCTCTAATTACAGTAGTGTTTCCCATACTGTCTTGGTGTTCCAAATCACCTTCGAGCGGAATAGAAATAATTTCCATATTGTCGTGCGGATGCTTACCAAATCCCATTCCTTGATTTACTCTGTCATCATTTAAAACACGAAGCACGCCAAAATTCATGCGTTCTCTGTTTTGGTAATTTGCAAAACTGAAAGTATGGTATGATTCTAACCAACCATGATTGGCATGACCACGAGTTTCAGCTTTGTGAAGCACATGTTTAAAATTGGTATCAATGCTTGAGGCAGTATTTGTATTTTCCATTTTTCAAGTTGTTTAAAAGTACACTGCAAAGTTGGAGCGAAAGCCAATTAAAAACATTGAACTAGGACAAGAAAAACAAAACTCCTTTTTTACGATTTAGCGATTTTATGGCGGACTTTGCTTAAAAATTCGGCTGAAATACCGAGATACGAAGCAATGTAATGCTGTGCTACACGCTGCGAAAGCGTAGGATACTGTTCTAAAAACTCCAAATATTTTTCGGTTGCTGACTTAGCAATAGTATTAAATAGGCGTTCTTGGGTTACCGCCAAACTACGCTGCATAAGGATTCGGAAGGCGCGTTCAAATCGAGGTGCTTGCGCAAAAAGCGCTTCTTTAGTTTCTGGAGTAAAAATGAAAAAAGAGCAATCCTCGAGTGTTTCAATATATACTTGACTCGGTTTATGCTCATAAATACTAAATGAAATATCACTAACCCAAGCATTTTCAATGGCAAATTGTAAAATTACTTCAGAGCCATTGGCATCAATGTAATATTTACGAACACAACCTTTTATAACAAAAGCTTCAAAATTGCACATTTCGCCTGCTTTTAGTAACATTGTCTTTTTGGGCACTTGCTGATACTCCATCAAAGAATTAAAAATCTTTAATTCCTCTGAATCGAAAGGTACGTAGCGAGAGATATTTGTGTTAATTTGTTCGTACAAAGCTTTTTATTTAGAGTGGAAAGTTACAAAAATAAGCGCTGCATTGGTTAAAAAAATGGTGAAGATGCACCAATATTTATGTAAAAAACAAAAACTGCTGCCATTTAAATTGTTATTTTTGCACCATCAAAAACATAACAAAATTATTATGCTCATTATTGGAATTGCCGGTGGTACAGGAAGTGGAAAAACAACAGTTGTACATCAAATCATGAACGAATTACCACAAGCAGAGGTTGGTATTATTTCACAAGACTCGTATTACAAGGAAAACCACGGTCTTTCATTTGATGAAAGAGCCTTAATTAACTTTGACCACCCACGTGCGATAGACTTTCCATTGTTGGTAGAGCATTTAAAAGAATTAAAGGCTGGAAACAATATTCATCAACCTGTATATTCTTTTGTAACCCACAACAGAACTGACGATACCGTTTTTACACATCCACGTAAAGTAATGCTTGTAGAGGGGATTTTGATTTTGGCCAATCCTGAGTTGAGAGAACTTTTTGATGTAAAAATCTATGTTCACGCTGATTCAGATGAGCGTTTGATTCGCCGTATGAAAAGAGATATTGCAGAGCGTGGTCGTGACATGAATGAGGTAATTAATCGTTATCAAAATACGCTTAAACCAATGCATGAGCAGTTTATTGAACCGACGAAAGCTTTTGCAGACATCATTATTCCAAATGACAAATACAATACTGTTGCCATTGACGTAGTACGCGCCGTAATTAATCAACGCATTTTATAATTTAATTGTACCTTTCGGGTATTCTAAATAGCAAATCAACAAAAAGCATTTGGCGCTTTACAGCCACAACAAAAAAGGAATATGAAAAGCAGTTTTAAAAACAATCCTTGGTTTAAATTTTTAAGCAACAAATACGTTTGGGTATTGTTGTTTTTTACCATTTGGATGGTTTTCTTGGACAATTACTCCTATTTTGACCATCAATTTTTGAATGATGAAATTGAAAGTTTAGAGGACAATGCTGCTTATTATCGGGAAGAAATCAAAAAAGATCAGGAAAACATTAGGCAACTGAAAAATCCAGAACAAATTGAAAAGTATGCTCGAGAAAAATATTACATGAAGAAAGACAGTGAAGATATTTACATCATCGAGTTTGAAAATGATTCACTAGAGCAAGAGTAAAACCTCAAAATAAAGTTTACACCTCCTAATAAACTGCTCTAGTTTATCAAAAACCAGAGCAGTTTCAAATAACAAACACAATGACAACAAACCTTTTTGATGATTTCGATTCCGTTTCGGCGAAACAATGGAAACAAAAAATTCAATTTGAACTCAAAGGCGCTGATTACAATGAAACCTTGGTTTGGACATCGCCGGAAGACATTCAAGTAAAACCTTTTTATACTCAAGAGGATAGCAAAAGTACTTTTGAGGTTGCCACAAAGGCGTCTGATTTCAGTATTTGTCAAAATATTTATGTTTACGATCTCGAAAAATCAATAGAAAGAGCTACCGATACGTTGCAACGTGGTGCAGACAGCATTCGTTTTTCAATTGATAACGAGGCTATTGATGTTACTAGCTTGTTAGAAAAAACGCCTCTGAACAACAGAACGGTTTACTTTAACTTGTCGTTTATTTCAATCGATTTCGTGAACAAAATCGCTGCATTTGCAGCAAATAGTAGCGCGAAAATTTTCCTAAACCTTGATCCAATTGGGCATTTAGCCAAAGAAGGAAACTGGTTTACTACCAAAGAAAAAAACAATTTTGAAACCCTGCAAAACATTTGCGCAAAGCATCCTTCGCTCTCAGTATTGAGCATTAATGCGGCCTTGTACCAAAATGCAGGAGCGAATATGGTACAGCAAATTGCTTATGCTTTAGGTCATGCCACAGAATATTTCAATCAGTTGTCGTACCAAAAGCAACCAATGGTGTTTGAAATTGCTGTTGGAACCAATTATTTTTTCGAGATAGCGAAATTAAGAGCTTTACGCTTGTTGTTTTCGTTAATTGCAAAAGAATATGAAGCCAACCCCAATTGTCATATTATTGCAACACCAACAAAACGCAATAAAACGCTTTACGATTACAATGTAAACATGCTGCGTACCACGACAGAGTGTATGAGTGCCATTCTTGGCGGAGCTGATGCTGTAGCCAATTTAGCCTACGATGCTTTGTACCATAAAGACAACGAATTTGGCGACCGAATTGCTCGCAACCAATTACTTATTTTAAAGTACGAAAGTTATTTTGACAAAGTAAATAATCCGGCAGATGGAAGCTATTACATCGAGACTCTAACGAATCAATTAGCTGAAAAAGCATTGACTTTGTTCAAAGATATCGAAGCTAACGGCGGCTTTTTGAAACAATTGAATGAGGGAATTATAAAGCGAAAAATTCAAGAAAGTGCTGATGCAAGTCAAGATCTTTTTGATAATGGCAAAGAGATATTGTTGGGAACCAATAAACATCCTAACAAAAACGACAAGATGAAAGACAATCTGGAATTGTTTCCTTTTGTAAAAATAAAACCTCGCAAAACCCTTATCACGCCAATCATTGAAAAACGCTTGGCCGAAAAACTAGAACAAGAACGATTGAGTTCCGAAGCGTAATTCAAACTAAAGGTTCAACACATTACACCTTTCCAACTTGTACAAATTGGTATGACACAAATGAAAAGAAAAGATTTACAACATTTACAATTACAACCTTCAGCAACTGCCAATCAACCGGAGGCAGCAAACGAGTCGGTTTTTTTAACTGCCGAGGGAATTTCAGTAAAGCCTACCTACTCTAAATTGGATTTAGAAACAGTATCGCATCTTGATTTTGGAGCTGGATTCGCTCCCAATTTAAGAGGACCTTACGCTACGATGTACGTACGACGCCCTTGGACTGTTCGTCAGTATGCTGGATTTTCTACTGCAGAAGAGAGTAATGCTTTTTACAGAAGAAACTTAGCAGCAGGTCAAAAAGGTTTGTCAATTGCATTTGATTTACCAACGCACCGCGGTTACGACTCAGATCACGAACGCGTGGTTGGTGACGTAGGAAAAGCTGGCGTAGCTATTGACTCTGTCGAGGATATGAAAGTTCTTTTTGATCAAATCCCGCTAGATGAAATGTCGGTTTCAATGACCATGAACGGTGCTGTTTTGCCTATTATGGCCTTTTATATCGTAGCCGCTGAAGAGCAAGGTGTAGCTGCAGAATTACTTTCGGGAACCATTCAAAATGACATCCTTAAAGAATTCATGGTGCGCAACACCTACATCTACCCTCCTACGCCTTCGATGAAAATCATTGCTGATATTTTTGAATATACCAGTCAAAAAATGCCAAAATTCAATTCGATTTCTATTTCTGGCTATCACATGCAAGAAGCTGGAGCTACCGCAGATATTGAGTTGGCTTACACGCTTGCCGATGGATTAGAATACATTCGCACAGGACTAGCAACGGGAATGAAAATTGACGATTTTGCACCTCGCTTGTCCTTTTTCTGGGCCATTGGCATGAACCATTTTATGGAAATTGCCAAAATGCGTGCTGGAAGAATGATTTGGGCCAAACTAGTTAAACAATTTGAGCCAAAAGACGATAAATCTCTAGCATTACGCACGCACTGCCAAACGTCTGGATGGAGTTTAACAGAGCAAGATCCTTTTAACAACGTAGCTCGTACTTGTATTGAAGCAGCAGCGGCAGCCTTTGGCGGAACCCAATCATTGCACACCAATGCCCTTGACGAAGCAATTGCTTTGCCTACTGATTTTTCTGCCAGAATTGCTCGTAACACGCAATTGTACTTGCAAGAAGAAACGAAAATCACGAAAACGGTAGACCCATGGGCAGGAAGCTATTACGTAGAAAGCCTTACAAAAGAAATTGCCGATAATGCCTGGAAACTTATTGAAGAAGTAGAATCATTAGGCGGTATGACCAAAGCAATTGAATCTGGTATTCCGAAATTGCGTATTGAAGAAGCTGCAGCCCGAAAACAGGCTCGAATTGATAGCGGACAAGACATCATTGTTGGCGTTAACCAATACCGTTTAGAAAAAGAAGATCCGTTGCAAATTTTGGATGTAGACAACCAAATGGTTCGCAAGCAGCAGTTGGAGCAACTTGAACGCATCAAAGCAACTCGAGATAGTGAAAAAGTAAAACAATCACTAGAGAAACTAACTCACTGCGCAAAAACTGGCGAAGGAAACTTGCTAGAAATTGCAGTAGAAGCAGCTAGAAACAGAACAACATTAGGCGAAATTAGTGATGCCTTAGAGTCGGTTTTTGGGAGGTATAAAGCACAAATCAAATCATTTAGCGGCGTGTACAGTAAGGAAATCAAAAATGATGAAAGCTTTGAAAAAGCGAAACAATTGGCCAATGATTTTGCCTTTGTAGAAGGGCGTCGTCCTAGAATTATGATTGCAAAAATGGGGCAAGACGGTCACGATCGTGGTGCAAAAGTAGTAGCCACAGGTTACGCTGACGTAGGTTTTGATGTTGATATAGGTCCACTTTTTCAAACGCCAGCCGAGGCTGCAAAACAAGCTGTTGAAAATGACGTGCACATTTTAGGTGTTTCGTCATTAGCTGCGGGACACAAAACATTAGTTCCACAGGTAATCGACGCTTTAAAAGAATACGGCCGAGAAGATATAATGGTAGTAGTTGGCGGTGTAATTCCGGCGCAAGATTATCAATTTTTATTTGATGCGGGAGCTGTCGCAGTATTTGGACCAGGAACTAAAATTAGCGAAGCTGCCATTAGTATTTTAGAAATTTTAATTGGTGGTGACGAATAAGTTAGTTTTTCATCTTGAAAACTAATAAGCACAAAAAAGGCTAGTATTGCACTAGCCTTTTTTCTTTATAATTTACTTTTTAAATAGACGTAACAGTTGCGTTTCCATCTGCTTCTATAAACGAAGTATCATAACCGCTAAACATTTTCATATAACTGCGAATTGACGATCCGTAAGCATCAGAAAAATTGCGTCTACCTTTATACCTAAAGTATTTTTTAACCGATCCCGCACCACCAAGGTGAGCTGCTGCCAGAATTCCTGATTCTGTGATACGAACGCCATTTAAAACGGTGCCTTCGTATTTTTCAATTTCTTTTTTTAATTCCCATTTATTTTTAGCTAACAAGGCCAAAAATGCTTTTTCTTGTAATT
>CAZMHK010000158.1:0-6583 GCA_964566045.1 uncultured Flavobacterium sp. | reverse complement strand
TAAAAGATTGCAGTGAATAGCAGGAATAGCTTCGAATAAAAAATAACTAATTTTTGATTATGAAATTACTAGAAGGAAAAGTTGCCATTATAACAGGCGCAAGTCGCGGAATTGGAAAAGGAATTGCAGAAGTTTTTGCAAAACATGGCGCTAATGTTGCGTTTACATACAGTTCATCAGTAGAGTCGGCTATGGCTTTGGAGAACGAATTAAATGCATTAGGAATCAAAGCTAAAGGATACCAATCAAACGCTGCGGATTTTACTGAAGCGCAAACGTTTGTAGATGCAGTTTTGGCTGATTTTGGTACAGTTGACGTATTGATTAACAACGCTGGAATTACAAAAGATAATTTGCTGATGCGTATGTCTGAAGAAGATTTTGACAACGTTATGGATGTGAACTTGAAATCAGTTTTTAATATGACAAAGGCCATTCAACGTACATTTTTAAAGCAACGTGCAGGATCAATTATTAATATGAGTTCAGTGGTTGGTGTTAAAGGAAACGCGGGACAAACGAACTATGCAGCTTCAAAAGCGGGTGTAATTGGTTTTTCTAAATCAGTTGCTTTAGAATTAGGTTCTAGAAACATTCGTTGTAACGTAATTGCACCTGGATTTATTGAAACAGAAATGACTGCAAAGTTAAATGAAGATGTTGTAAAAGGTTGGAGAGATGGAATTCCGTTAAAAAGAGGTGGTTCTACTGAAGATGTAGCTAATGCATGTTTGTTTTTTGCATCGGATATGAGTGCTTATGTAACCGGTCAGGTACTTAATGTATGTGGCGGAATGTTGACTTAAAATATCATTAAAAGTTTTAAAATTCAAAGATTGACCGAATTTTAAACTTTAAAACATATTATAAGCTGTAAATTCTTCAAATCTTTTAATAAAGAATAAATGACAACAAACACAATACTATTGGTACTTTTATCTTTGATACTTGCTGTGGTGTTGTCGTATTTACAGTATATTTTTAAAGCCAAAAATCAAACTAAAACGGTTTGGTTTTTGGCTTTTTTGCGTTTTTTATCGCTTTTTGGTATTTTGTTACTATTGATAAATCCGATAGTTACCCGTAAAACCTTGGAGTTGTTTAAAACTCCTTTGGCAATTGTGGTTGATAATTCGAGTTCGATTTCCTTTTTAGAAGCTACCAAACAAGGTAAAGAAACAATGCAAGCTTTGCAAGATAACGCAGCATTACAAGAAAAGTTTGAAATTCAATCTTTTCAATTTTCTAATACCATGGAGCCTTTTAGTCAGCTAGATTTTAAAGGAAACCAAAGTAATATTGATGTCGTTGCTAAAAACTTGAAGAGTAATTTTAAAAACAAAACTTTTGCTACCGTTTTGATTACTGATGGAAATCAGACTTCGGGAAGTGACTACGTATTTCAATTCGATCCGCAAAACAAAGTATATCCTTTAGCTGTTGGTGATACAACAACCTATTTGGATTTAAAAATTAGTCAATTGAATGCTAATAAGTACGCGTTTTACAAGAATAAGTTTCCTGTAGAAGTGTTTTTACAATATGCAGGTAAGCAAAATGTTACGGCTAGTTTTTCCATTTCTCAAGGGAATAATGTCGTGGTAAAGCAAAGTGTTTCTTTCTCTGCTTCCAAAAATACTGCCACTTTGAATTTGCTTTTACCTGCAGATAAGGTGGGATTGCAGTTGTACCAAGCCAAGATAAGTTCTAATTTAACTGAAAAAAATAAATACAATAACGTAAAGAATTTTGCAGTTGAAGTGCAAGATCAAAAAACAGCGATAGCTATCGTGTCGGCTATTGATCATCCGGATATTGGTGCTTTTAAAAGAGCGATTGAAACTAATGCGCAACGCAAAGTAACAGTAGTTAAACCTAATCAAATTAACAACTTACGCGATTATAATATTCTTGTTTTTTACCAGCCAACTGCTGCTTTTAAAAGTGTTTTTGAAGGTGCTAAAAATGCTAAAATCAGTAGCTTTGTAGTGACTGGAATGGCAACCGATTTTAACTTTTTGAATCAGCAGCAAAATGATTTGAACTTTAAAATGAGTGGCCAAAGTGAAGATTATTTGAGCGTTTTGAATAGTGATTTTAATTTATTTGCTACTGATGATATCGGTTTCGATGCGTTTCCTCCGTTGCAAAATGCATTTGGTACCATTACAGCAAAATCGGGACTCGAAATTTTACTTTCGTCAAAAATACGAGTGATGAATACTAATGCACCACTTTTAGCTTTTGCTGAAAATGAAAACCAACGAACGGCTTATTTACTAGGCGAAAATAGTTGGAAGTGGCGTTTACAATCGCACATAAAAGAAAAATCATTCGAAAAATACGACCGTTTTATTGATAAAATTATTCAGTATCTAGGATCAAAAGCAGTCAAAAAGCCTTTAGTTGTTGATCATGAAAGGTTTTACAATGCAGGAGAATCAATCGTTATTAGTGCACAATATTTTAATAAAAATTATGAGGCTGATGATAAAGCACGACTAACCATCAGTTTGCTGAATAAAAAAACAAAACAGCAAACGAATTATGATTTGTTGAAAGCGGCAAACGGTTATAAAGTAAATCTTGATGGCTTTAAAGCAGGAACCTATCAGTTTACGGTAAAAGAGCTCAACTCTACTACGACCTACAGTAGCAGTTTAGAAATTATTGATTTTGATATCGAAAAACAATTCGTAAACGCTGATATTGAAAGATTGTCGCAATTGGCATCACAAACTTCAGGTGAGTTATTTTATCCGAGTCAAGTTGAAAAACTCATTCAAACTTTGTTAGAAAATAAGGATTACCAAACTACTCAAAAAGAAATAGTGGTCAAAACACCGCTTTTAGATTGGGTGTGGTTATTGGTCGTTATTACTCTTTTACTCGTCACAGAATGGCTCGTTCGCAAATATAATGGCATGTTGTAAAACTAAATTATATGGATTTTAGGCTTAAAGTTTTTTATACCGTAGCACAACGTTTGAGTTTTACAAAAGCTGCTGCCGAATTATTTATTACCCAACCTGCGGTTTCGAAGCATATTCAGGAGTTAGAAGAGTATCATAAAATCAAACTGTTTGAACGAAATGGATCGCGAATAGCTATTACAGCCGCTGGAAATGTCTTATTGAAACATGTAAAAAACATTTTTGATATTTACAGTGAAATCGACTTTGATATGAATGCACTACTGCAAACGCAGTCGGGCGTTTTACGAGTAGGAGCGAGCACAACCGTTTCACAATATATTATTCCGCCCGTTTTGGCTCAATTTCATCAAAAACTACAAGATGTTCAGGTTCGTTTATGGAACGGAAATACGGAACAGATGGAAACCGCCTTGCTTCAACAAGAAATTGAAATTGGAATTGTTGAGGGAAAATCTAAAAATAAACTAATCAAATATACTCCGTTTTTAAAGGACGAACTTGTTTTGGTTTGCAATAGTAAAAACCCATTAACCAATCGTGAGACTATTGGAATTAATGATTTGAAACAAATGCGGTTTTTATTGCGCGAGCAAGGTTCTGGAACACTTGAAGTTATAGATGATGCGTTGAAAGCATTGGGTGTAAAACTATCCGATTTGCAAGTAGAAATGCAATTGGGAAGCACGGAGAGCATCAAATCGTACCTTATTAATTCAAACTGTGTGGCTTTTATATCTATTCACGCCATTCAAAAGGAACTGCAGAATGAAGAATTATATTTACTTGATTTAGATCGTTTTGCGATAGAACGCTTTTTTTACATTATTACTTTACAAGGAAAAACACATTCACTTGCCGATGTTTTAGCACAGAAAATCTTGAGTTATTATAACTTAAAGTTATAGTAGATTACAAGATACGATTGGTATAACAAAAACAATCGTCGCACCTTTGTACTGTAATTTTCAATACAAAATCGTGAAAACTCAAGTACAATCCAATTCGATAATCTTAGTAAAAGAATTGTTAGCACAAAACAAAGTAGCTAGCATTATCTTCTTCATTTTTTTTCTTGTTTGTACAACAGGGCTCATTAGTCCAGCAATAGCTTTGTTACTCGGAATAGTTGTAACTCATTTTTTCGGAAATCCGATCGCTATTTACTCTCCAAAAATAATCCAATGGTTGTTACAGAAATCCGTTGTAGGTTTGGGTTTCGGAATGCAATTAAAACATGTTGTAACTGCCGGTTCTGCTAGTTTTGGAATTACATTGGTTTCTATTGTAAGTACTTTGCTGCTTGGAACACTCTTGGGAAAATGGTTTAAAACAGATCGAAAAACGAGTCACTTAATTGCGTGCGGTACTGCAATTTGCGGTGGTAGCGCCATTGCGAGCATTGCACCCGTGATTCGGTCTACTGAAAAACAGACTGGCTTGGCACTTGGTGTAATTTTTATTTTGAATGCTATTGCTTTGTTTTTGTTTCCAATTGTTGGACATCTATTGAAATTATCTCAAAATGAATTTGGAATATGGAGTGCCATTGCCATTCATGACACGAGCTCAGTTGTTGGCGCTGCAAGTAGTTATGGCACAGAAGCGTTGAAAATTGCAACAAGTGTAAAATTAGCAAGAGCCTTGTGGATCATTCCCATTTCAATCTTCACCGCGTTATTGACTAGTAACAAAGCGGGTTCAATTAAAATTCCTTACTTTATATTTGTTTTTTTGGGAGTTATTATTTTGCAAACTTATTTTCCTGTACCAGATTTTTTAAATGTCAAAATTAATTCATTATCAAAAATAGGTTTGACAATTACCTTGTTTTTGATTGGTTCAGGTCTGACCAAAGAAATGCTATTTAAAGTAGGGGTAAAACCATTATTTCAAGGATTATTATTGTGGATTTTTATTGCGAGCGCATCTCTTTTGGCGGTAATGTACTTTTTTGATTAATATTTAAAAAAGACAATTAAGTTAAAATTCATTTTTTGGAAAAGAACACATGTTAAGTAAAGCTTAATAATGCATTAGTAATTGCAGTTCTTTTTTTGTAAACCAATTTAATGAGATACATTTGCCTTTCTAAAAAAAATAATTAAATGAAAAATTTTAAACTGAAACCAACTCTTATTATTTTTACTACAATTTGTGCAGCAGTAGTACTGATGTCATGGGGTGTTGTAGGGCATGAGCGTATTAACAGAGCTGCTGTAATGGCGCTACCAAAACCTTTACAAACATTCTTTTACAACCACATTGATTTTATTACGCAAGAAAGTACAGTTCCTGATTTGCGTAGAAATGTTTTGAATGACAAAATGGAACCACCTCGCCATTATTTTGATATGGAAAACTTTGGTGATCCTGCTTCGTTTCCTAAAACTATGGAGGAAGCTAAAGCTAAATACGACGAGAAATTTTTGACCAAAAACGGAATTTTACCTTGGCACATTCAAGAGCTAATGGAAAAATTAACTAAAGCATTTAAGGATAAGCGTAAAAACGAAATTCTTTTTATTGCGGGTGATTTAGGTCATTATATTGCAGATGGTCACATGCCATTGCACACATCAGACAATCACGACGGACAAAATACAGATCAAAAAGGAATCCATTCTTTATGGGAAAGCCGCTTACCAGAGTTGTTTGCCAAAGATTATAAGTTTAACGTTCCACAAGGTGTGTATTTAGAAAATGTTGAAAAAGCAACTTGGGATTTGATAAACGATACGCATAGTTTGGTAGAACCATTGCTTGCAATTGATAAAAAATTAAGAACTGCTACACCACAAAACAAAATTTTTGTAACCGATGCGGCAGGTGTAATTGTAAAAAATAAATATGGTGGAACAATGTATTCTGATGAATACGCCAAACAATTGCATGCTGATATGAATGGCATGGTTGAAAAGCAAATGCGAAAAGCCATAACCGTTACGGCTAGTTTTTGGTACACAGCTTGGGTTAACGCAGGTAAACCTGATTTGAGTAATTTAGATACTCCAGAACTGACTAAAAGAAATAGCAAATTGCTAAAAAAAGACATGAAGACGTACCTAAAAGGAGATCTTTTTGGGTTGACGAGCGATAAAGAATAAGACTTAAATAAGTGTAAAATGCGGGTGAGACATATGCTTCACCCGCTTTTTTTATATCATTAATTGAGATTGTCTTTTTTATTTTTTAAAATATCAGAAGCTGTCTGGTAATAAGAGATAGTTTGATTTACAAGATCAGTTCTTTCTTTTTTTAGAGGTGTTTGGTCGTAAAGTAGTTGATAATTTGGATTTATTTTTTGACCACTTTGTAGCCTCAACTGAAATTGTTTTACTTTTTGTTTTGGTGAAATTACCGTTAATACATTATCCTTTATTAAACCTAGATCTTGATAAGTAGCAACGAAAGCTCGTGGCTTATAGTTTGCTTTTAGAACATCTTGCCCATAAAATTTACTACGATAATCAAAATTTAGAAGACCAAGTACCGTAGGCATCACATCTATTTGTGACATTAGGTTAGTGTATTGAGCTGGTGCAATAAAACCAGGACTGTAAATCATCGCTGGAATGCGGTATTTATCAAGTGGTAAAGTAGTTTTTCCTGCACTTTAGGCACAATGATCCGCTAGAATTAGATAATCA
>CAZMHK010000157.1:0-6605 GCA_964566045.1 uncultured Flavobacterium sp. | reverse complement strand
TTTTTGAAATCAAAGTAATTAGGAATAGCGACTAAAAAACTATTTTTTGTTTAACTTTGCGGAATTAATATCAAACAAAAAATAATAATTATTCTTTGCATAAGCTGAAAATAAATGGAAGATAAAAAACCAGATAATGTTGTTTATACTGCCGAGGCGGGATACAATGCCAATATTTTGCCCTACGCAACAGGCGTTGGTGCACCAGTTATTCGTGTTGATGATGTAGTTTCTTGGAAAAGCAGAGGAATTGACAATGTGAATAAAGAATTGGGAAATAAGTTCAATGAACTCAAATTACAATACGAAAAATTGATGCAAGAATACGAATGGAACGAACTCGTGTACAGTGCCAAATTTTCGTTTGAGCCAGTTATTGGCGAGATTTACCATTTGTACCGCGATGCGCAAGGCGTTCATTTTTTATCCTTAATAGGACCACACGAGTGGAATAAAGAACACATTGGTACTTTTAAACTCAACAGCGATAAAAAGTGGATGCATTTAGACGGCTATTCCAACTTTTAACAATTTCTTTTACTTTTCAAAAAGAAATATTTTTACAAGAAGAAAGGGACCGCTCACAATGAACGGTCCCTTTTTGGGTTTTAAAGCATATAGTATTCGTTACAACTTATTTTTTATCCTCATCTAAAATAATAGCAGGAACTTTTTGTTGCATCACATAGCTATTAAAAGCTTTGACATCTTTATCCATTAGCTCTTGCAATTTATTGATTTGAGCGTCTATTTTTTGAGCTAAATCTTGGTAAACTACATAGGCGTTGCGTGTAGGTTTTGTCTCTGATGAAGAAATGTTCGACCCCAAACCAGCCATTTTATCATTCAATTGAATAGGGTAGGCCAATACATCTTGCGGTGCTTTGGCTTTAGGTTGCATTAAAGTTCCTTCGATAGCATCTAGACTTTCTAAAGTAGTTTTTGTCATTTTTTTCATTTCTTCTACCAGCGCAGCATCTTTTACGCTACCGATATACGAATTGATTTGCGATCTAATTTTGCGTAGTTTGTTGATTGCTTTATGCGCTTCGTCCACTTTTTTGTTCACTTTTTGATGCAAATCAAATTGTTCTTGTAAATCGGCTGCACTTGTATTTACTCGTGGGTCTAATTTAATTTCGAAGGCTGCTTCGCCAATTACAGTTTTTCCTTCTAAAAGTTTAACGGTATAAGTACCAGGAACTACTTTTGCGCCAGCGCCTGAACCAGCCCACATTACATTGGTGCCTTCAACTTCGGTTACATTTGGATATCTCATGTTCCACACAAAGGAATTCATACCAGCTTGCGCTGAAATTGTTCCTGGTTGTGCTTTTTTAGTATCGGTATAAAACTCCTTTGAAGGTGTCATTTCTTTGCCTTTCAAGTTTTTAGTAGACGAGTAGGTGATAATAGTATCTCCTTTTGGAGTAGCAAATTGCAATTTTATCTCGCTCGTAGGTTTCTTTTTAAAGTAGTAACGCACAATTACACCATTTGGCGCATTGGTTCCTGTGCTAGTATCATCGCTTTGACCACCTGACATACGGTAGGCGTGGCGCGGTTTAAATAAGTGTTTGTCCGACTTTACCGCTTGGTCTTTGATTTCGTATAATGGAGTAATGTCATCTAAAACCCAGAACGCACGACCGTGTGTAGCCACTACTAAATCTTTCTCTCTTTTGTGGACACGTAAATCGCGAATTGGTGTCAGCGGAAGGTTTAAGTTGAGTTTTTGCCACGAGTCACCATCATTGAATGAAACATAAATACCGCGTTCTGTACCAGCATAAAGCAATCCTGCTTTGTTTGGGTCTTCGCGCAATACACGACAATATTCGTCACTCGGGATTCCGTTCGTTATTTTAGTCCATGTTTTTCCGTAATCAGACGTTTTAAACAAATACGGATTGCGATCGCCATACATGTATTTGTTGGCCGCTACGTAAGCTTTCCCTTTTTCATGCTCAGAAGTATGAATCATACTAATCAATGAAAAATCAGGTAAAAGCGTTGTTGGTAATGAGATATTATCCCATTTGGCACCATTGTTTTTCGTGATGTGAATCAAACCATCATCAGATCCTGTCCAGATAACACCCTCTTCAAGAGGCGATTCTGATAAGGTGAAAATAGTAGCATAGGCTTCGGCACCGGTTTGGTCTAAAGTTATTGGACCACCTGTTTCGCCTGTAGTTTTTGGATCATTACGCGACAAGTCAGGACTTATAATTTGAAAAGAGTTTCCTTGATCTTCGGTAACGTGTACCACTTGTGAGGTCACGTACATTTTTTTAGGATTGTGAGGTGAAAAAACAATCGGATACGTCCATTGAAAACGGTATTTTTTAGCATTGGATGGCGCTCCAATATTTGACTCTGGATAAGGAGAAATATCTTTTGACTGTCCTGTTTTTTTGTTGAAAGTACTTAATTGTCCGTCGTATTCACCACCAAAAGTAATGTCAGAATTGGTTGGATCAGCTTCGATATAACCCGCTTCGCCACCCGCAACCGGATACCAAGATTCTGTACCGATGCCATAACCATTGGTTCTTGAAGCTATACGAACAGACGAATTGTCTTGTTGTGCGCCGTAGATGTTATACGGAAATTCATTATCTACCGAAACGTGGTAAAACTGACTCGTAGGTACATCAAGGGCAGTAAAAGTTTCACCTCCGTTATAAGTAACTTCTCCGCCACCATCATCACCAATTATAAAATTATCAGGATTGTTCGGGTTGATCCAAACATCATGTGTATCGCCGTGACCCACATTTATTTTTTTGAAACTTTTGCCGCCATCGCCCGTTTTCCAAGCATCAACATTCAAAACAATTAATCCATTTTCGTTTTTAGGATCGGTTTGTAAATTCATGTAATACCATGGTCGTTGCCATAGATTTTTGTCTTCGTTAATCAGTTGCCAGTGTTCACCAGCATCATCAGAGCGGTACAAACCGCCTTTGTTGTTTTCAATTAAAGCATACAAACGATTTGAGTTTACAGGTGAAACAGCAACTCCTATTTTTCCAAGTAAGCCAACAGGCATTCCTGGTTTTTCGTTTAAAGATACCCAAGTATCGCCACCGTCGGTCGATTTGTAAAGTCCAGAACCTTTTCCTCCAGACGACATCGAGTGTCCGTTGCGATAAGCTTCCCATAAGGTAGCATACACAATTCGCGGATTAGAAGGATCAATTCGAACGCACATCGCTCCGGTTTTAGCATCTTTAGAAAGGACCAATTGCCATGTTTTTCCGCCATCTTTAGATCGGTACACACCACGCTCCGGGTTCGATTGAAAAGGATTTCCCATTGCTGCTGCAAAAACAATGTTGGCATCAGTAGGATGTACCTCTATATTACCAATAGCATCAGCCTTGTCTAGTCCTGCTTTTGCCCAGCTTTTTCCGCCGTTAACTGATTTATAAACGCCATCGCCAAAGGAAATGTTAGAGCGCATATCGGCCTCGCCCATTCCTACATAAATCACATTAGCATCAGAAGGCGCCACGGTAATAGCACCAACGGAAGACGATTTAAACACACTGTCAGAGATAGGAAACCACTCGTTTCCGCCGTCAATGGTTTTCCAGACACCGCCACCGGTTGCCCCAAAGTAGTACGTGAGCGGTTGATTGGCGTGACCCGCAACAGCCAAGGACCTACCGGCTCTAAACGGCCCGATGTTACGCCATTTGAGCGCGTTAAAAACACTATCTGTGGCAATGGTTGCCGTGTTTTTGTTTTTTACATTCTTTTTTTGAGCGAATCCGCTAGGTGCGTTACTCACTAATGCTGCTGCAATGATAAGGCCATGAAAGACTTTTTTACAATGCGTTCGATTCATATGGTTTGGTTTTTAGTTAGTTTATAGTTTTGAAATCAAAACACAATTTAGAACTTTATTTTTATGAGAAGTTATTGTTGCATATTTTGACTTCTAAAATTCTTAATGTTGTACGGATTGTGTTATTTATTTTTAAGTTTTTCAGCTACATTGTCGTAGTACTCCTGTGTTAGGACTTCCGTCCAAATCGTAGGTAGTTTTCCACCATATAGAGCAAGATAAGTTATATTATTTTCTTTGCTAGAGGCGTGCCAATGTTCGATATCTTTATCGCAAACTAAAATATCACCTTGCTTAATAACAATAGGGTCTTTGCCTTTTTCTTGATAATATCCTCGACCTTCAACTACAATCAATGTTTGTGGAGTTGCATGTTTGTGCCAATCCAAGGTGGAGTTGGCTTTAAAAGTAGCTTTGGTAATGTTGTATGGAAGAGAATTATTCTCTTGCATCATAGTGTTTAACCATGCTGTTCCCAAGTAGTGTGTATTAGGAGCTTTAGTTCCTTCAACATTATAGGAAGTTATTTGATATGATGCAACTTGTGAAAAAGTCAAAAGTGGCTGTACTAGTAAAAGGAAAATGATATATTTTTTCATAGGATATGTGTTTTGATTCAAATATAGTGAATAATCAAATGGTTTGGTTGTGAACTGTTTGCAGATGAGGTGTTTTTGAAATCCCGTTCTTTTTCAAGTAGATATTGCTTGTAAATCACAGAATATTAACGACTTATCGTTGCAATTAGTTCTTGAAAAGCTACTGTGTCATACTGTCAAAAACGCGAACTTTTTCCCAAAGGTGTTGGTTTTTTTTAACGAATTCTAAGTGAATGGGATGGTCCTGATATATTTTTTGGTCGGATTCATTGTCAAAAAACAATAATTCTGATACCTGCCAAGAGGTATCAACTACTTCGCGTTTTTCAGTCGAGGCTAAAATGCCTACGTGAATTTGTCGCACCGTTGGTATTGATTCTAGTGTTTTTAAGCCTGCGATAAGTTGTTTTTTGTCTGCTTCAGAATCTGGATTTTTCAACCAAAAGTAAACTTGGTGCAGCACGGATTGCGATGTTGTCTTGGTTTTTAATCCCATCAAACTTGCCAAACCCATCGCTGTAGTAGCTCCAATAAATTTTCGTCGTAACATGTTGTTGTAGTTTTAGTACGGGAAAATAAGAAAAATATTGGAATTATAAACACAAATTGTTCTGGTTCAAATGATAGTGTAAATTTAAAGGTGAAGGATTTTTGAAAGTCACTGAAAAAAGAAGGATGTTTTATTGTTGATAGTTTTTCTAAAAAGTTCTTTTATCGCGCTGGCCTTTTGCTATTCGATCTTAGATTTTTCTTTTAGGTTTATTAATATGAAGATGAATTTCTATACAAAATCATAGTAGGTATAAATTATGTGTGGTTGTAAAAGTAATCATTCCTTCACAAAAATATTTTCTGAAAAAGTTAATATTGGTAAATAATCACTCGCTGTAAAATTATAATGTTCACTGTACTCTTTCATCCATTTTTTTACATTCGATTTCAAATCTATAGATTTATCTTCTTTAAAATTTTCTTTTAAAGTGATTTCAAAATAAAAATCTGTTTTGGAGTTTTCCTTGCCTTTAATTTTGGACTTATGTTTGTGCGCAATATTGTCAATTTCTCCGCAAAAACGAGTTAAATGAAAATCTTTTGTTCTGCCGCCAGAGTAAATTACAAGTTGTTTGGCGTTGTGTAAATCGTAAGGAAAATTTACAAAATTATTTTGTTTGTCGGTAGAGTGAAAATAGAAATTTCTTGTTTCATGAAGTTGGGCTAAATCCTTACTTCTTATATAGCCCAGCATAACTTGCTCTTTTGGTTTTGGTTCGTCGGCTAAGTAGCTCTGAAATTGCTTTTTATGTTCAAATCCGTTTATTTTTTTACGATATGTTTCTGCTATTTCAGAATCTTCAATTTCTAGTTTTCTATTTTTACTTATTTCTAAAAAATCAGTTTCCATATCTATGCCTAAATAGCGTCTGTTTGCCAAATTTGCTGCTACACCTGTTGTAGAACTTCCGGCGAATGGGTCTAGAATCCAAGCTCCTGGCTTGGTTGAGGCTAAAATAATTCGAGTTAAAACTGATAAAGGTTTTTGTGTTGGATGCTTACCGCACAACTTTTCCCATTTGGCAATTGCCGGTAATTTCCAAACATCTTTCATTTGTTTATCACCGTTGAGTTTTTTCATTAACTCATAGTTGTAGTAGTGTGGTACTTTTTCTGTTTTACGCGCCCAGATTATTAACTCGGCAGAATGCGTAAAGAAGCGACAAGAAAAATTAGGTGGTGGGTTATTCTTTTCCCAGGTAATGACATTAAGGATTTTAAAATCTAATTCCTGTAACAATTGTCCAATAGAGAATATATTATGGTACGTGCCACTTATCCATATAGTGCCGTTATCTTTTAGTTTTTCGCGTGCTTTAATGAGCCAATCTCGATTGAAATTATTGATAAAATCAAATCCTTCTGATTTATCCCAAGTTCCTTTACTTATTGATTTCAAAAAAATAAAATCACACTTATTGTGGGTTGTGTAACATTTATAAAATCTATTTCTTTGAAAAAATTAAATAAATGTTATGGATGCATCTTTTGAACGTTCAGAAAAAACTACTGTAGAATGGCTAACACCGCCAGATTTAGTGAAAAAACTAGGAGAATTTGATTTAGACCCTTGTACTCCAATAAATCCGCCTTTTGTT
>CAZMHK010000156.1:0-6708 GCA_964566045.1 uncultured Flavobacterium sp. | reverse complement strand
TAAATTAAATTTGTTTCGCTAATACTTTACCACTATTTTAAAATGAAAAAATATATCTCCTTGATTGTGATTGCATCCCTGCTGTTTTCCTGCAGTGAATCTAATGTAAACAACAACAATCCTTTTGTTCCTAATTATACTTTTACCCTAGACCTCAACTTAAATTTACCTACCTACTCCAACCTAAAATTTGTGAGTAATGCCGTTTATGTACCTAATATTGGCGCGCGAGGAGTCATTGTTTTTAACACGGGTAGTGGCTACAATGCCTTTGATGCTGCTTGCCCTAATCAAACTATTAGCGGCTGCTCGACTATGACTATCAACGGAATTAATGCGGTTTGTGGATGCGACAACGCCACCTATAGCTTGTTTACGGGACAGGGCAATTTGCAATATCCTATGAAGCAATACCGCGTACAAGTGAATGGAGATATTTTGAGAGTTTTTAATTAATTATAACTTATAACTTACAGATAGCATAAAAACTCTTGGCAAGACAAAAGTGGTACGCTGACTGATGAGATAATCTGAGAAGGAAAAATCATTTTTTACCTTGTTATCAAAAAGGTTGTTTGCTATTAACTCAAATCCAAAAGGACTGTTCTTTTTTTGATAACGCAACGATGTATTGGCGATGTCGTAAAAATTACTCTGCTTGTTGCTATTGGTGTTTTTGAGATTTTCGTAACTGCATTTGAACGTCCAAAATTTTGCAACAGTAATGTCAAAATCAGAGGTAATCGCATCGGTTTGAAACTGAGATTGGGTCAAGCCCGAAAACTGACTAAATCCTTTGTTGTATCCTATACTAAAACCCGGCCATTTTTTGTGTGCTGTACGAAGTACTACTCCCAACCTTTGATTGTTTCTATTGTTTAAAGTTTCGGTATTGTTTAGTGTTTGGAAATAGGTAAACCAACTAAAATTAGTATTAAATCTCAAGTTAAAACGGTATATCTTTTTGCTAAAAGAGCCATTAACATTGTAATTCGTTTCGGGATTATCGCTTAAAATTGGGGTATTAAACTGATTGATACCATCAAGTTGAATTTCGTTACGAATCGTTCTTACTTTTTGATTCCAACTCGCCATTGCGTTCCAAGTGATCCCACGATACAAGTTCGTTTTAGTGTAACGCAGGTTGGCATTATGAAAACGCTCGTTTTGCAATAAGGCATTTCCTTTATAAACCAAGTTATAATTTTGCAAGGTAAACTGCTCCGCTAGTTGCGTGGTTTGCGCAAAACTATTTTCTAGTTTGTAAACAAAATTTAAAGATTCCGACTTATTGAATTCGTAATCGCTGTTCCATTGTGGTTGCAAAAGTGTTTTAGTAAGTGCTCGCTCTCCTGACTTTTGCTCTGTAGTTAGATGATACCAATGCGCGTACAAGCCGGGTTTATTGGTCCATTTTCCCAATCTGAACTTATATTCTAAACCTACATAGGCATCATTCAATTGGTATTTTATCGAGTTTCCAAAACCAGACAAAGCAAAATCATTGACATTCCCGTTAGTTAACAATTGCTGCTCTGTGGTTTCTAAACGGGAATTACCGTAATTATTCCCCACATTGGTGTACAAGTGATTGAAATTATTGATAATCCAATAATGTTTAAAAAGCGCATCAACGCTATTGGTTTTTACTTTTTTAACTTGTTTAATACGGTATTCGCTATCCTCTTGCAGCGGAATTAATCCTGCCAAAAATGGCTGATCAGTAAACCAGTTGGTTCGTGGCGTGTTGTAATCGTATGCTTGATTGATTACTAAAGTGGTGGTGTGTTTTAGATTATAACTTTTGTGCCACTCGATGTATTGTTTTATGGCAGTATTATCAGCTTTGTTGAGTGTTTCAAAAATACTCGCATTAACATTGGTAATTGAGTTAATGGTGTTTGAAATGGTATTATTACTCGACTGGTATTGTCCGTTGTAGTACCATTTTTCTTTAGCGCTAGGCGAATAATCGAGTTTGATGTTGCTAATTCCTAAAACAGCGCGATTGGTACCTTCTTGCAGTCGGTTTTCAAAAGCAATGGCACTGTTTTGCAAATACTCATTTTTACTTTCGGTTTGCGATGCTGTCAACACTTTCGAAAAAATAGAAAAACCAGAAATAGACAGCTTTGATGAAGTATCGTGGCTAAAATTAAACGCGCCAAATTGAGACGTATTCTGAACCACATCCTGATTATCATTGGCAAAGGAATACAAATTCGTGAGTGATTTTCGACCTGATAAAAAGGTGCTCATGCCACCACCAAAACGCATTAAATCATCGAATGTAAAGGTGCGTTTACCAATGTTGTTTAAATCGCCTATAAAACTTAGGTTCGTTTTAGGAGCGTAATAAAACAAAGCGGCGTGGCCAAGATAAAAACCATTATCGGCATTACCTACTTCGGCACCGGCTTCAACATCACCAAAAACAAATTTCTTTTTATCGGCTTTGAGCTTTACATTCATGGCCAGTTCATCACTATCCGAAACCTGCTTCATAAAACCCACTTCGTTAAAATGGTCAATAACTTCAATTTTATCCAGTGCATCCGCCGGAATGTTTTCAACCGCTAGTTTAGAGCCTCCTCCAAAAAAAGACTTGCCTTCTACCAGCATTTTAGTAACTTTTTTACCTTGTACGGTAACGCCTCCGTTTTTATCGACTTCAACGCCGGGAAGTTTTTCAAGGACTTCTTTCATTTTGCGTTCGTTGCCGTTGGCAAAACCTTTAACGTTAAACGTCATGGTATCCTTTTTAATTTCGATGGGCTTGAAATCGTGTTTGATTACAATTTCTTTGAGTTGTTCTCCGATAGGTTTTAATTTAAAATCGTGTGTAGCAACAACATCATCTGCCTCAAGTATAAATACCTCCTCTACAAACCCTATGTACGAAACCGTAATTTCATACTTCACTGCTTTTTCCAATTCTAAGCGGTAGCGTCCTTTATTATCAGCAATAGCAAATTTTAAACTTGCCTTTTCTTGTAAGGGTTTTGCAATGACATTAGCAGACTCTAATGGTTTGTTGTTCTCCTCAGCCACCACACCAGTAATGGAGCGGGATTGAGAGAAACTTAGGGTTGTAAAAAAAAGAAAATAGAAGAGTATTTTGTGCATTGAAATTAATTCTTATTTGGCCTCATAATATTACAAAGAATTTACATTTTTTTTTCGTTTTGGGAAGTTTTCCCTTTTTTTACTTCTCCAGTTTTGCTATTGTTGCCCCACTATAAAGTACCACTGCTTAAGCAATTTTAAAATGAAATTTTTGTCGTTCAGAATTAACAGCAAAACTATTTTTAAGATAGACCTATTTATTGATAAGTAAAGCTTCAAATTCTTGTTCTGAAACTATTTTAAATGCTTTTCGTTTTAATACAACAATCTTATCATCCGGTTGTAAATCTATTGTTTTAACACCAAACAAAATATTTCTAACTTGTAATTCTAAGATTAAACCTGGCAATCCTCCATAACCATTGGGCCCATAAGACAAAGGGATTTGAGGACAATACCAAGCAATTATTGGAAATCTAAAAACGCCCACTCTATTGACTACTTTTTTTTCTGAAGTTGCTTTATAACAAACAAAACCGTTAATTTCTTTAGTTTCATTTTCTAAATTCCATTCTATTTTTTTATCTTTTTTAATGAGATAATTTCCAGGATCTCCATTAATTTCCGAATAAGAATAAAGATCATCCTGATATATCATACCGCTATATCCAGAAAACAACTTCGCATATTGTAAGCCATCTTCATTAATACCGAGGCCAGCGATGAGCGAAAAGGAGGATTCTTTAGTATTTATTAGCAATTCAAAATTCAAAAATGGTGCGTTTTCCATTGCCTTGTCATAAGCAGCTTTCATTCTTGTAGTTTTCTCTAAACCCTCGAATGTGGAAATATGAACACCATATTCAATTTTACCGCTTTTTATTTGACTCCAACAACTTAGACTAACAAAAAAGAAAAATAATTTTATTAATTTCATAAACTTAAAATGATTAAGGCTGCTTTAGATTTAACAAGCAGCCCAATTAATCCTAATCCAGTATTAAATGCAAGATCTAGGCTGGTTTAATACCAACTTCTTTCATGCATTCACCCCAAGCTTTTGCTCCAAAATAAAAAGCTTCTCTTTCGCTGCATCCATTTGCTAAACATTCAGCCACAGCCGCATCTTGTTCATCTTTACATGGATCAGCTGTTACATTGTTTTCAATTTTAAAATCTTTAATTTCAATTTCCTTAACTTCTCCTGTCTTAGCCATTGCAGCGCCACTAAATGCTACCACTGCTAGAGCGGTAAATACTAATTTTTACTCAGGTTTATATTTCTTTTTGGTTTTCGTGAATCTGCGATTTCATTTTTTACAGTTTTTAAATTTATTAATAGTTTTTTTGGTTAACCAAGTCAAATATCAAGAAAAAAAAATACTATTTAAAAGAATTTACTTTATTTTTTAACTAAACTTTAACAAGTTTATACTTTTAATAAATTTAACAACTAATACAAAATAAATGCTTTACAATAAACAGATTGTAGAGAGCAAACTTTACATAATGAAAAACTTAACAATCGATAAAATAACTAATTTGTGACTACGTTTTTATTGTGTATTTATCTTGGCTGACAGTTTTGTCTTTTTACCTTAAGAGGTTGCACAATTGCAACCCAACTAAAAATCACCACAGCTAAAATGATAACTACTAATTTTTATATTTTCATTCGTCAAACATTCTCTACAATAACTTACAACTTAATCTTTAAAGAATTTACAGTTTAAATTAATTAGTTCATATCGCGCAGTAAGATATCTTCAAACTCAGCAGGGGTAATAAATATACCTTTTTTAGGTTTTGAAAAATCTACGTTATCAGCTTTGATATCAAATTCTATTTTAGTTGCGTAAAAATACAATCTCCCATTTACGCTTCCTTCTAACACCAAACCTGGCAAGCCATCTAAACCTGCTGGACCAAATGAAAATGGCATTTCAGGTGTAAACCAAACAACTGGATCCATTGATATGCTTATTTTCCTCAACTTAGAATATTCACTTGTATGTGAAATAGCTTTATAACACGTATAGCCATTTATCTTTTTTGTTTCTGAAGTTATCTCCCAAGTGTATTCTTCGAACGGATGAACAAGATTAAACTCTTCTCCCATAGTATCCATATGCTCCAATTTTTGTTTGGTAACAAGGTTGTAGTACCTTTCTCCACCAGCAATTATATTTGCCATTTTACTAAACAAATCATCTGCCAAACTTATTTTATTGATTTGTTTAAAAACAGCGACATCTTTTGTAAAATACAATGCTAACTCCACTTCTTTTAATGCTTCGTAAGAAGGATCGACAGATTTTTCCTCTTTTTTACCAGAATCATATCTGTCAATTTTATAATAGACAGCGTTGACCGTATTTACATTCAAATTTGATGAGTTATTTACAGTAAAATTGCAAAGCAGAAAGAGCAAATTCAACATTTTGTAATTTAATATCATTGTGAAATGTTTTATATTATAATTCTATTTATGACAATACTTCTTCGTTAAAACATATCAACTAAGAAAACTACGCTTGAGATTAATTGTTTGCAAAATAACGGGGCTAACTTAATTACTATTTTTTATCTCAATTAATTTGTCTAACTCTTCTTTGTGAATCAATTTATATTTTTTTAAAGCCTCCATTTCGATTGGAGTTTGTTTTAAATCGATTTTTTTTACGCCATATACTCCATTTTTCGTTTGCAATTCTAAGATTAATCCGGGTAAACCACCGTAACTTAAAGGCCCGTACGGAAAAGGAATTTCTGGACAATACCATGCGGTAATAGGATGACGAAAGGTCTTTTCTTTGGTAACTACAACATCTTCAGTGGTAGCTTTAAAGCATTTGTAAACTCCAATTAATTTTGACTCGTTTGTTAAAGTCCAATTTTTATTTAATGCTTTTTTAACAATGAAATCACCCAAATTTCTAGAAGAATATTCACTGAAAATACTGTCATTGGCAATTAAAGAATTTCCGTTGAATCTAATCTTTACCATACCCATATCGGCGGCCGTATTATCAGAATACATTTTCTCCGTCATTTGAAAGTGCGCTTTTTCAGAATTAAACTTTAGTATAAATTCAAATTCCTTTATTATGGAGTAGTAGTTGGCGTTCATAGACAACATGAGTTTGTCTAATTGACTGTCCTTATCTTCAATAACGGTAACGCCGTACGTAGCAATGCCACCTTTTACTTGCGCAAAATTGGAGAGACATAGTGAGAGTAAGGAAATTAAAAAATATTTTTTCATTGTTGTTATTTTTTAAATGAGACACATTAAAATAGAATTAATAATGTGCCTCATATTAATCTGTCTTTATTGACTAATTGCCGCTTCTTGTGGTAAATTTTTTCTTGAAGCTATACAATTTCCATACGCAAGATCTGCAGCCTTGTCTGCTGTGTCATGATCTGCGCCTTCTTTTATTGCTAAGTCATAAGCTAAATGACATACATCACTACAAGGATCATTTACAAACTTTAGCTCTACTTCCTTAACTTCTTCTGTATTCGCCATTGCAGCTCCACTAAATGCTACCACTGCTAGAGCGGTAAATATTAATTTCTTCATTCTTAAAATTTTTAAATTTATTAAAATGACAGTCATTTCCATATCTATAACTGAAT
>CAZMHK010000155.1:0-6733 GCA_964566045.1 uncultured Flavobacterium sp. | reverse complement strand
AATAGTTTCATTGTGTCTATACAACACATATTATTTTTAGTTACATTTGAAACACTTCAATTAAAGCTATTGACCTGAAAATAAACCCATATGAAATCAAAAATTGTACTATTTCCCTCTTTGCTCCTACTTGCTGTAGGCTTGCAGGCACAAACAAAATGGACTGAAACCAACAAAAACACCTATAAATTGATAGCCAACAAAGGAGGTCAAACCTTGGGTTACTCCCCACAATCAGGCATCAAAATCATTCAAGTAGATGGATTTGCGTTCAAAGACTTGAATAAAAACGGGAAATTAGATCTCTATGAAGATTGGCGCAAACCAGTAAACGAACGAGCCAAAGACCTAGCCACACAAATGACCGTAGAACAAATTGCAGGTTTAATGTTGTACAGCAGGCACCAAGCCATTCCGGCGCAAGAAGCAGGCATGTTTACAGGAACCTATAACGGAAAACCTTTCTCACAAAGTGGAGCGCAAGCTTCTGCTTTATCGGATCAGCAAATCGCTTTTTTAACCAAAGACAATCTGCGACATATTTTAATGACCTCAGTAGCATCGCCAGAAATTGCAGCACAGTGGAACAACAATATTCAAACCTTAGTCGAAGGTATCGGGATGGGAATTCCAGCCAACAACAGTTCCGATCCTAGAAATGGAGCCAATAAAGATGCCGAATACAATGCGGGTTCCGGAGGTGCTATCTCACAATGGCCAGAAGAATTAGGCCTAGCTGCCACTTTTGATGCTGCCATTACACAACAATTTGGTAGTATTGCTGCACAAGAATACCGTGCCATGGGAATTGCAACGGCGCTTTCGCCTCAAATTGATTTGGCAACAGAACCAAGATGGAATCGCTTTGTAGGTACTTTTGGCGAAGACCCAAAACTAGCTACCGACATGGCGCGAGCTTATGTAGATGGTTTTCAAACCCCAAAAAAACCAATTGCAAACTACAACGGTTGGGGACATCAAAGTGTAAATGCCATGGTGAAACATTGGCCAAGCGGCGGTCCTGAAGAAGCAGGACGCGATGGACATTTTGCCTACGGAAAATTTGCAGTTTATCCGGGAAATAATTTCGAAACACACTTAAAACCATTTACCGAAGGCGCTTTTCAACTGAATGGTTCTACTAAAAAAGCATCGGCGGTAATGCCTTACTACACCATCTCATTTGGTCAAGACAAAAAATATAACGAGAACGTTGGGAACGGGTTTAGCAAATACATCATCACTGATTTGTTGCGAGATAAATACAGCTACGATGGCGTGGTTTGTACCGATTGGCTCATTACTGCTGATGAAGGCCCGAAACCAGATGTGTTTGCTGGAAAATCTTGGGGAGTTGAATCCTTAACCGTAGCCGAAAGACATTACAAAGTGCTGATGGCTGGAGTAGATCAATTTGGAGGAAATAACGATATCAAACCTGTTCTTGAAGCCTATGAAATGGGTGTAAAAGAGCAAGGCGAAACCTTTATGCGCAAGCGTTTTGAGCAATCAGCGGTTAGGTTGCTTTTGAATATTTTTAGAGTAGGATTGTTCGAAAATGCCTATTTAGACCCGAACGAAACCAAAGCTATTGTTGGAAAACCCGAGTTCATGAAAGCGGGTTACGATGCCCAATTAAAATCGGTAGTTTTGCTTAAAAATCAAAATAAAACGCTGCCAATAGCTAAAGGAAAAACGGTTTATGTACCAAAACGCACTACACCTGCTGGCATTAACTTTTTTGGACAACCTTCGCCAGAAAAGACAGAATATCCAGTTAATTTAGAGTTGATTAAAAGATATTACACTGTAACCGATGATCCAAACAAAGCTGACTTTGCAATGGTTTTTATCAAAAGTCCAATCAGCAACGGGTATAACCGAGCTGATAGAGAAGCTGGCGGAAACGGATATGTACCCATTAGTTTGCAATTGAGTGACTACACCGCCGTTGATGCAAGAGTGCAAAGTATTGCTGCCGGTGATCCCGTGATTGATCCTACTATCAACAACCGTTCGTATGTGAATAAAACGAGTAAATCCAATTCATATCCTGATTTAAATACCATTTTAGATACTAAAAAAGCTATGAAAGACAAACCAGTTTTAGTAGCTGTATCCATTTCAAATCCGATGGTTTTTAATGATTTCGAAAAAAATGTAGATGCAATTCTAGGAGATTTTGGCGTACAAGTAGAAGCTTTGCTAGATATTGTTTCTGGTAAAACCGAACCGTCTGGTTTATTGCCTTTGCAAATGCCCGCCAACATGTCAACCGTTGAAAAACAACTCGAAGATGTACCCCACGATATGATTCCGTACCAAGACAACGTTGGAAATGTCTATGATTTTGGTTTCGGATTAAATTGGAAAGGAACTATCAAAGATGCCCGAACAGCCAAATACAGTGTCAAAAAATAAAGCACGACCTTTCAAAGACCACCTAGCAAAAAGGTGGTTTTTTTATGGAGAAACTTTGGCTCTTTCTTTTTTGAACATACATACTAATCAAAAGTAACGACTTGATTGTGTTAATTCGAAGCAAAAATCAAATCCATTCATCAATTTTTATTGGGCATTTAGTACCTTTAAAAACAATTTTGTTAAAACTTCCATCATGAAAAAAATAACGCTTGTTTCCCTATCTATATTCTCCATGCTTGCACTAAATTGTGAGGCACAAACCAAACCAAATGATGTAGTTGTCAAAGACGAAGTTAAAAATTATACTTTAGAAACCGTGGCTTCGGACATTGCCATTCCATGGGGAATGACTTGGTTGCCAGACGGTGCGCTATTGGTTACAGAAAAAAGTGGGACTTTGTTTCACATTAAAAACGGACAAAAAACAGCCGTTAAAAATGTTCCAAAAGTATATACTCGCGGACAAGGTGGTTTGTTGGATATCGCTTTACACCCTGACTACGCAAAAAACGGTTGGATTTACATGACTTTTGCTTCAGAAGAAGGTGAAGGCACGGGAGGAAATACCAAATTGATTCGCGCTAAATTAGTTGATGGCGGTTTAACCCAAATTGAATCGCTATACAAAGCAACTCCAAATACCACCAAAGGACAGCATTTTGGTTCCCGAATTGTTTTTGATAATGATGGTTATTTATTTTTCTCAGTTGGAGAACGTGGCGAACACTTTGTCAATCCACAAGATATTACCCGCGATGGCGGAAAAATTTATCGTCTAAATGATGATGGAAGTATTCCAAAAGACAATCCTTTTGTGGGTAAATCAGGAGCTAAAGAAGCTATTTACACTTACGGAAATCGCAACCCACAAGGAATGGCAAAAAATCCTGTTACAGGCGCCATTTGGGAAACCGAACACGGACCTCAAGGTGGTGATGAAATCAATATCATTCAAAAAGGAGTGAATTATGGTTGGCCAGTAGTGACCTACGGCATCGATTATGATGGCACTACAATTAGCACTCAAAACGAAAAACCAGGAATTGAAAAACCAATTTATTACTGGTTGCCTTCTATCGCGCCAAGCGGAATGACATTTGTAACCAGCGATAAATATCCAGACTGGAAAGGACATTTGTTAGTAGGATCATTAAAATTTCAATACCTCGAATTGGTTCAATTAAAAGGAGATGAAATTGTAGGTCGTCAAAAAATTGCTACTGGAATAGGTCGTGTACGCAATGTAGCGCAAGGTCCGGACGGTTACATTTACATGAGTGTAGAAGGAAAAGGAATTGTAAAAATTATACCTAACTAAATCATGATCAACACAAAACTATTTTTGGGATTGGGTATGGCATTGCTTGGAAGCATCGCTACGAACAGCTCTATTGAAACAGCTGCATATAGCCGCATTGATAAAAAAAACAACTTTGTAACTAATCAAAATCCAGGTAAAGAAATCTATGCCGATTTTTGTATGCAATGTCACGGCGCTACAGGCAAAGGCGATGGAACTAATTTTCCGCCTTTGGATGGATCTGATTGGCTAAAAAACAAACACACCGCTAGCATTGCTGCGGTTAAATACGGTCAAAGCGGTCCAATTACGGTCAATGGAAAAAAATACAACAGCAGCATGCCTGCCATGGGACTTACTGATCAAGAAGTAGCTGATGTAATGAACTACATTATGACTTCGTGGAGCAACAAACAAACCAAAGTGGTGACTGTAAAAGAGGTTACCGCTGTTAAAAAATAAAACACTGTGGACTGCGAAATCCATACTTTTGGTTTAGTAGACTAAAAGTCGATAGAAGTGAATTTAAAAAAAGTAAAATTAGCCACAAATTAAAATGACTGCCACAGAATAATTCTTTTTAATCTTATTAATCTGTGGCTAAAATTTTTTAGAAGCTAAAGCAAAATGTATTTAAAGTGCAAAGTTTTAATCTTTATTTGAGACCAATAAAGTTGTTTTTAGAAATCCATTTTTAAAAGGAATAGGCGACCGAAAAACCTCCGTAATAATTGATTGGATTTCCGGGATAAAAATAACGAGGCGCGGCAGTACCAAATCCTACTGCATTAGGTAAAATATTAGCAGCATATTTTTGATTTAATGCATTGTTCACTCCAGCATTTACCTCTGTTTTTAAAAAATTAAACAAGGTAAATAAATAAGTCAGTTTACTATCTAACAGCGCGTAACGATCACTGTATTTGGTGTTACTGTCATTCATAGGGATTTTACCAACGGTTTGCAAAGCGGTGTTCCAGCTTATTCCCATTTTAGTTTGAACATCAATTCCGAAATTAAATTGCGATTGCGATGCGCCCGTGAGTTGATTTCCAGAATAATCAGCATCGCCATCTACAAATTCTTTGAACTTAAAATTATTCAATGTCCCCGAAGCATGGGTTTTAATTTGTAATTGTTCGCTATTTAAAACAGCATAACGCAACACAAACTCGAGACCTGAATGTGAGCTGCTACCCGCGTTGATACCCTCAAATTGATCTTCGGCAGTACGACGAGCGACCAATAAGTTTTTGATTTGAGTAGTGTACAAAGCAACTTCGGTATATAACTTTTGACCCAACCAATTTCCTTTAAAACCAACTTCATAATTCCAACCCAATTCTGGTTTCAAACTACTGTTGATTTGACCTTGAGGAGTTAAAGTTTCTGAAACCGATGGGACCGAAAAACCATTGCTAACTGCCGTGTACAAATGTTTCCCTTGGCTTACTTGATACGACAATCCTACTCGTGGCGACCACACAGCGCCAAAGGAATACGGATCACCTTGATTTGTTTCGTTTTCTAATGAGTATGAAGTTTCATTGAAAGCTAAACCCGTTTCTAATTGCAGTTTTGAATTTAGTTGCAACTCCATTTGAACAAAAAAAGTACTGTAATTTCTATTTTGATTTACGGTACTAAAAGCTTCTCCTTGTACACTTCCTTGACCTGGCTGCGATTGATACAAATTGCGATACAAAGTATTGTTGTATCGTTCTTTGAGCAATTCAGTTCCAAAACTCAATTCCATGGGTACTGAAAAAAGTTGGTCTCTAAAGTTCGCATGCACTCGCAAACCCACTGTATTGGTATTGTCCTCTAAAATATCAAAAGGGCGTGGTTCGTAAGCCGCTTTTAAACTACCAAAAATACTCGTTTGCAACGACCATTTATTTGTAAATTGATGTTGATGTGCAAGTCCTAAAAGTACTTTATCATACGATTCAAATCCTTTTGCAGCAGCCCAAGTAGGAGCCGCTTTCTCGGGATTGTTTTTAAAATCATTTTCGTTAATCGAACTTGGGATAAACGCTTTCAATCGTGTAAAGGTTCCCAAAAAAGACAATTTCCCTTTCGTTCCCAATAGCTGCTTGCCGTGCAAGTTGATTGTTTTACGGTTGTAGTCACTGTTGTCTCTAAATCCGTCTTGCTGCACATTGGCATAACTGCTGTACAAATTGCTTTTTGCATTAGCAAACCCGGCAGTATATTGTTGGTGAAGCAAACCAAAACTGCCCAAAGTGGTAGCCGCTTTTGTAAAATTTTCTCCCGCAGGCGTCTCTTTTGAAAACAGTTGAATAACACCGCCCAAACCCGATCCAAAACTCGTGGCATTAGGTCCTTTTGTGATTTCTATTTTTTCAATTGCGCTTAAATTTAAATCGTCAATTGTGGTTTCTCCTTCGCCGGTAGTTAACGGAATCCCGTCAAAATAAGCTTTGATTTTGGTCGTGCCAAATTGTGCACGTGCACCAATACCGCGTATCATAATTCGGTTGGTGTTCAACGCACCTTGCTGCATACTCACTCCCGGAATTGTATTTAAAACCGGAGTTAAAATCAAACCATCACTTTTATTGATATCAGCAGCAGTTAGTACTGCCACAGCTGCAGCGGTTTTTTGAACGCTTTTTTGTATCGGTGCGCCTTTCAAAACTACTTCTGGTAAAGAGATGGTGTCTTTTTTCGCTTGCGCAAAAGTTAAGCAGGCACACTTAACTAGAAGGAAACAAAGAGTTATTTTTTTTAACAAGAGACTACTATTTAGCGGTTTAAATTGGTGTTTAAAGATACTCTTTTCTTCGGTTTTGCACCAAGTCAAAACACGATTTCATATTGTCAAAAACCGTAAATTATGTAACGTATTTAAACATTACTTCAACCAATAATGAATACCTTGCTGTCATAATTAGCAGCTTTTTGATGCAGTAATTCCTCAATAATGAAACCCGTTTTAAATCTACTTTTTGCTTTAGCATTTTCTCTACTATTTTTTTCTTGTCA
>CAZMHK010000154.1:0-6779 GCA_964566045.1 uncultured Flavobacterium sp. | reverse complement strand
TCACTTTCTTAGGTAACAAATTAAATGTTGCACTATGAAAAAATTTTATTGGGTTATTCAACCGTACTCAGGAACTTTGTACTTCGGTCTTAATTCTTTACTTTTGAAAAAAATTGAATACAAATATACAGCAATAATGAAGAATACTTCACAAGAATATGATGCCGTGATTGCCATATGTCGCAGCCTTTTTGTTAACAAAATGAAAGACTACGGTTGTGCTTGGCGCATTTTACGACTCCCATCGCTAACCGATCAAATTTACATCAAAGCACAGCGCATTAGAAGTCTTCAAGAAAACGCAACGCGCAAAATTGATGAAGATGAAACAGGAGAATTTATCGGAATAATCAATTATGCGGTAATGGCTTTAATACAATTAGAACTTGGAGTTGTAGAGCAACCCGATCTTGAAGTGGCCAAAGCAACTGCTTTGTACGACGCTAAAATTACTTTAACCAAAGAACTCATGGAAGCCAAAAATCACGATTATGGTGAGGCTTGGCGCGAAATGCGTGTGGCCTCCTTAACCGATTTAATTTTGCAAAAACTACTTCGCGTAAAACAAATCGAAGACAATAAAGGAAAAACATTGGTATCAGAAGGAATTGATGCCAATTATCAAGACATGCTTAATTATGCTGTTTTCGCACTAATTTTATTGGGCTTTGGCTCTCAAAAATAATTTCTTCATATGAAAAATGCAATTACTCAATTTTCTAGAATATTTGTCGGAATCCTTTTTATCATTTCAGGATTAATAAAGTTAAATGACCCAGTAGGATTCTCATACAAACTTGCCGAATATTTCAGCGAACCCGTTTTTAACCTACCAATTTTCATCCCTTTTGCTTTAGTAATAGCGCTATTTCTTGTTACATTTGAAGTGGTTTTAGGCGTGATGCTATTAATTGGTTACAAAACAAAGTTTACAGTTTGGAGCTTACTTATTTTAATTGTCTTGTTCACATTCTTAACTTTTTACTCGGCTTACTTTAATGTGGTAAAAGATTGTGGTTGTTTTGGTGATGCATTAAAATTAACCCCATGGGAATCGTTTACAAAAGATGTGGTCTTATTAGTCTTTATTTTGATTTTATACAAAAACCAAAAACTCATCAAACCGTTATTCCCTGCCGCTTTGCAAAATACTATATTTTTAGGAAGCGTTGCAGCTTCGACATTCATGGGCTATTGGGTTTTAAACCACTTACCTATCATCGATTTTAGACCTTACAAAGTGGGTAACAGCATTCAAGAAGGAATGAAAGTTCCTGATGGAGCTGCAAAATCAGTAGTTGAAATGGTATTTATTTACAAAGTAGACGGTGTGGACAAAGAATTCAAAGAGGCTGATTTAATGGCAATACCAGAAGGAGCCGTTTTTGTTGACCGAAAAGACAAGGTAATTACTGAAGGTTACGTTCCTCCTATTCATGATTTTATTATGGAAAAAGACGGTTCGGATTATAAAGATGAATTTTTAAATGCTCCTAAATTACTTTTGATTACAGCTTATGATTTACCAAATGCTGATGCTGATGGGATGAAAAAGTTAGTAAATTTAACTAAAACCGCTAAAGCAAAAGGATATCAAGTTGTAGGAATGACAGCCTCATTACCTGAGAAAATTGCCGAAGCTCAAAAAAAATACGGTTACAATTTTGATTTTTATTTTTGTGATGCAATCACAGTTAAAACTATTGAAAGAGCAAATCCAAGTATTATACTTCTTGAAAAAGGTACCGTAAAACAAAAAGTACATCATCAAGATTTGGATCAAATCAAGTGGTAAAAACAAGTCCAAAATATAAAGTCGTAAATACTATCATGAGTTTTACGACTTTTTTTATGACTTTAAATCAAAATATTGCATTGCAAAACCTCAAAAGTGTTACAAAATTACTATACGATAACGATATAATTTTGTGATTTTCGAATAATAATTTCAAAAATGCTTTTTCTCTATTTGGCATTGCATTTGTTTGCGTAACTTTGTTAAAAAGAAAATAAAAATGAAAAAATTAATAGCATTATTTCTAGTAATCTTGAGCTGTTCTTGTAATACTAATGCGCAAAAAACTGCATTTTCAAAAACCGCTTTGAATGAAACACTTTTGGCATCAAATGGCAGCCAAGTAGCATTTAAAAATATTTTAAAGAAACACAAAGGTAAAACCGTAGTGATTGAAGTTTGGGCTTCTTGGTGTGGTGACTGTGTAAAAGCAATGCCTAAGGTTAAAGAAATGCAAGCTACTCATACCAATGTTGATTACGTTTTTATCTCGATGGATAAAACTGCTGACAAATGGAAGTCTGGTATTGAGAAACACGCTTTGGTTGGAGATCATTATATGGCCAATGACCAAATGAAAGGTGTTTTTGGAAAAGCAATGGACATCGATTGGATACCGCGTTACATCATCGTAGACAAAACGGGTAAAATCGTTCTTTACAGAGCCATTGAAACCGACTTTGATAAAATCAACGAAACACTAGAAAGTTTAAAGTAAACTACTACTTTGACACAAAAGAAAAAACTAATAAACTTACAAGAGAATTATAATGAGAAAAAAAATTGTTGCTGGAAACTGGAAAATGCATAAAAATGCGGAGCAAACAGAAGATTTATTGAATGAATTAATCGCTAAAATTCCAACTGATACTGATACAAACGTAATTGTTGCACCTACATTTGTCAATTTAGCATCGGCAGTAGATCATTTAGAGTTTACCAATATCAAGGTTGCAGCGCAAAACGTACACCAAGCGGAAGGCGGTGCATTTACCGGAGAAATTTCAGCAGACATGTTAAAAAGTGTTGGTGTTGACATCGTAATCTTGGGTCATTCTGAAAGACGTGCCATTTTTCACGAAACTGATGCACTAATTGCAAACAAAGTTAAGACGGCTTTAGAACATGATATGACTGTTATTTTTTGCTTTGGCGAAGAATTAAAAGACCGTCAATCAGCCAATCATTTTAATGTGGTAGAAAACCAATTAAAAGATGGTTTATTTCAAATTGAAGCAAAAGATTGGGAGCAAGTTGTTTTGGCTTACGAACCAGTTTGGGCTATTGGTACAGGCGAAACCGCTTCGCCAGAGCAAGCACAAGAAATGCACGAATTCATCAGAGAAACTGTTCGTAAAACATACGGAAATGAAGTGGCTGATACCGTTTCTATCCTTTACGGAGGAAGTGTTAAACCTGAAAACGCTAAAGAAATTTTCTCTAAGCCAGATGTAGATGGTGGATTAATTGGTGGTGCTGCCTTAAAAGCAGATGATTTTGTTGCAATTGTTACTGCAATCTAAAACAACTCCTATGTAAAATACAAAAACCGATGCGCTAACAGCATCGGTTTTTTTGTTTTAAATTCCAATCTCAATTTGAAAACGAGCGTACCAGTTATTTCTTTGCTCACCTGAATAAAAAGTCAGTGTATCAAAAGTAATTTCGCCTTGTACTTTAAAGGCATGTTCCCAAATGTACTTGGTGAGTCCTAAACTATATTGTTTGGTATTAGGAGCTAATTTTTGAATATCTGTTCCGACCTTTTGAGTCGAAAAACGACCAATTACTTCATAATTTGATACAAAATTATAGCTCACTTGATGGTCAAATCCATGACCAACATAAGCAAAATTAAAAAGGCTTGCATCAGTAGGGCTAAAAGTAACGGCGTTTTTACTTGTGGTCCTTGACATATAACTACTCATTAAGGCCCAACCATTGTATTTGAGCATAGCATCCAATAAAACGGATTTCATAGTTCGAGCTTGAAATAAATCATTACCTAATTGTCCTTGCGTTCTCTTGGCTTGATTATTTTGCTGAAAAGCTCCTGAAAGCATTAATTTAGGCTTTGGCTCTCGCACAATATCTCCCTCAAAATAAGTTCCATCTTTTGCAAAAGCGCCAAACGGAAACAATTCTACTTTACCAGTTACAGCTAAACCTGCATCAGCGTTATCGGTAATATTTCGGCCTTCTCCCGTTGAAATGGCCGTTTTAAAATTATACGAAAACGCATCCTTAAATTCATTCAAATTGTGAACTTGAAAACCAAAATCACGGTCAATAGTAAACTTGGCATTATTAATCGAGCGATCGGTTAACTGTAATCCGCCTGAAGAGTTTATTCGCTGCCTATTTCCGGGTAATTTCGTTTGACCAAAACTTAAATTCCAATGTTTGCTGGGCCTGTAAAACAACACAGCATCGCGAATTATATTTATATTTTCACCTTCTCTAAATTCACCTACATCGCCCGGCGCAAATGACAATTGCACCGCATATAAAAATTTCGGTGAGCCCACATAACCATCCAAGCGCAATCGCAATCGACGAATTTGACCATCATAAGAAGCCGCAGCTCCTTCATTGTCTAAGTAGGTAACTCTGTTTTGCATTCGGAACCTAATATTCAATTGGTACAAACTATCTGGCGAAGTGATCCCAATTCCTTTTCCAAAACTATAATAGGGTAAAGCAGAAAGTTTTAAATCATTGTCTTGATTGCTTCGTTTAATAGACACTTGAGCCGAACTATTCATGTAAAAAGCAAGCGCAATGAGTAAGGCAATTTTTTTCATTATTTTGTTGTGTGTTTGTCTGACAAATGTAAAATATTATTTAAATATCAAATGCATTTGCTATGCTATTGTTACCTTTGCAAAAAAAATAAGCATGTCAAACATTTATATAGGCTACCATTTTACGATAAGTCCAAAAGAATTAGGTTCAGAAATTTTAATTGCTGAATTAGGAGAAAAAGCATTTGAAAGTTTTACCGAAACAGAAAAAGGAATCTCAGCTTTTGTACAAAAAGACCTTTGGGACGAAATGATTTTAGAAGGAGTACAAATTTTAAGTTCAGAAGAATTTGAAATTAATTACACCTTTGAAGAAATCGAGCAAGTTAACTGGAATGAAGAATGGGAAAAAAATTTTGAAGCAATTGACGTTGATGGAAATTGCCATGTGAGAGCTCCTTTTCACCCAAAGACTGATGCCAAGTTTGATATTGTAATTGAACCCAAAATGAGTTTTGGAACTGGTCACCATGAAACTACACACATGATGATTCAGCATTTACTTGAGATGGATGTTACTGGTCTTAAAACACTAGATATGGGCTGCGGAACGGCCATCTTGGCTATTTTAGCTGAAATGAAAGGCGCACAACCTATCGATGCTATTGATATTGACAATTGGTGTTATTTGAACTCGATTGAAAATGCAGCACGCAACAATTGCAAACACATTACCGTTTATGAAGGTGAAGCTGCTTTACTAGCAGGGAAAAATTACGACTTGATTATTGCCAACATCAATCGCAATATTTTATTAAATGATATGCAAAGCTATGTAGATTGTTTAAATCCGGGCGGGACTTTGTTATTGAGTGGTTTTTACCAAGAAGATATACCGTTTATCGATGCGTCATGCACTGAAAAAGGGTTGACCTATGTTAAAAAATTTGAAAGAAACAACTGGGTATCATTAAAATACGTAAATTAGAACTAGTATTTGTAAAAAGTAATAATCACAGTACAAAAAGCAAATAAAATGAGTACTAAAGAAAAAGTTAGAGAAAGAGTCAGTTTAAAAGAGGCTGTGCAGCTTGAAAATGAAATTATCGTTTACAACGACGATGTTAACACTTTTGATCACGTTATTGAAACTCTCATTCGTGTATGCGATCATACTCCAGAGCAAGCAGAGCAATGTTCCTTAATTGTACACTATAACGGCAAATGTACCGTAAAAACGGGACTAATTGAAAAGCTAAAACCACAATGTGCACAACTGCTAGAGGCAGGAATTAGCGCAGAAATAGTGTAATTGATTCGTTTAAAAACAATAAAAAACCTATTCTTGATTGATCTTGAATAGGTTTTTTGTTTTGATTTTAAGTTAGCTTATTTTAGTTTAATGAGGCAATTTTGAACGAACAACACCGTACAAAAAAGTCCCCAGTAGCGCGCCAAACAATACAATAAGTACACTCCAGAAGCCTGCGCCAATTAATATAAAAATAGGTCCTGGACAAGAACCAACCAAGGCCCAACCCAATCCAAAAATAAGACCGCCAATCCAATATCTGGCATTTCCTTTTTCCTTATCTGGAATGTTAATCGCTGCACCTGAACTGTCCTTAACATTAAAACGCTTGATTAGCTGTAACCCTATTACGCCAGTTACAATTGCAACGGTAATAATACCAAACATATGAAAAGATTGAAATTGAAACATTTCGTAAATTCGGTACCATGAAACGGCTTCAGATTTTGTTAGGACAATTCCAAAAACAAAACCAACTAGAAGATATTTTATTATATTTTTCATTTTTTGTAATTTAGAATATTTAGGATAAAAGAAGAGGTAAAATAAAATGAGCCATCAATAATCCTCCGATGAAAAAACCAATTACGGCTTTTAAAGATGGGATTTGCAAATTACTCAAGCCAGAAATAGCATGACCAGACGTACATCCGCCGGCATAACGCGAACCAAAACCAATCAAAATTCCGCCAATAACTAATAAAATAAAAGTCGCAGGATTTGCAATTGCATCAGACCCAAAAAGTGCCGCAGGCATCAGTTTACCATTTGGCGCATCAATACCCATTTGTTCTAATTGTGTAATTGTTGCAGGATTTAGAGTAACGTTAGATGGGTCGCTCATGAATTGAACTGCTACAAATCCGCCAAGCATAGCGCCTAAAACCACTACCAAATTCCAACGTTGCGATTTCCAATCAAACTTAAA
>CAZMHK010000153.1:0-6813 GCA_964566045.1 uncultured Flavobacterium sp. | reverse complement strand
ATTTTAATAGTTTTAAATAAATTATCTTAGTTATATGAAACTTGTAGTTAGGCAAATTTATATTTTTAGTTCAAATAAAAAAACTTTTTTTTATTTTATTGTCACTATTTTTTTCAGAAAACTGCCATAATGAGCCCAAGTGCGCCATATCATTGCAGATTAGTGTGTATTTTACGCTTTTTAATCGAGAATAATTAAGTTTTTAAACAAATCAACGGTTTTTTGCTAATAAATAAATTATTAATCAGTATCGTTGATATCAGAAAAATCGACAACAAAATCTTAGAAATATTGAAAATACAGCCAAAATTGTTTGTTTTGTAAAAATACGATAACTTGCGGTAGCGTAAAACATTCAAAAATGAGTAATAAAACAGCCGAATTCAGCAAACACATCATAAGCGGACACACTTTTAAAGGGCCAAGCATTCAATTAGGAGGAGCCATATTAGATGGTGAAGCAGTACCTGATACACCTGTATCAATACCTCTAAAGACTTTAAATAGACACGGACTCATTGCAGGAGCAACTGGAACCGGTAAAACGAAAACAATTCAAGTGTTATCCGAACAACTATCAGAAGCAGGGATTCCGGTTTTGATGATGGATATCAAAGGAGACTTTAGCGGAATTGCAAAAGAAGGAGAAGTTAAAGACTTTATACAAGAGCGTCACGCCAAAATCAATATTCCATATAGTAACGCAAGTTTTCCTGTTGAACTTTTGACCTTATCGGAGCAAAGTGGTGTTCGGTTGCGTGCTACCATATCCGAGTTTGGACCAGTATTGTTCTCTCGTATTTTAAATTTAAATGACACGCAAGCAGGCGTAGTTGCAGTTATATTTAAGTATTGCGACGATAATGCAATGCCACTACTCGATCTAAAAGACATTAAAAAGGTAATCAACTATATTACTGAGGAAGGTAAAGAGGAAATTGAAGAATTGTACGGAAAAATTTCTACCTCGACTACCGGAACTATTTTGAGAAAAATAATTGAACTCGAACAACAAGGCGCTGATTTGTTTTTTGGCGAATTATCATTTGATATCAACGATTTGATGCGTATCAAGGAGGAAGGAAAAGGCTATGTCAACATCCTGCGATTAACAGACATCCAGGATAAACCAAAGCTGTTTTCGACCTTTATGCTTAGTATGCTTGCTGAAATTTACCAGCAGATGCCTGAAAAAGGTGATGCTGACCAACCGGAATTGGTCATTTTTATTGATGAAGCCCATTTAATATTTAGCGAAGCTAGTAAAGTTTTGCTTGAACAAATCGAAACTATTGTCAAATTAATTCGTTCGAAGGGCATCGGTATTTATTTCATCACGCAAAACCCGATGGATATTCCTAGTGGAGTGCTTGCCCAGCTAGGTTTAAAAATTCAGCATGCTTTGAGAGCCTTCACTGCAAATGATAGAAAAGCTATCAAACAAACCGCAGACAACTACCCTACATCAGAATTTTATCAAACAGACGAAATTTTGACCAGCTTAGGAATTGGAGAGGCGCTTGTAACCGCATTGAATGAAAAAGGAATTCCTACTCCACTTGTGGCTACAATGATGCGGGCTCCAATGAGTAGAATGGATATTTTAACCGAAACCGAAATTCAAGAGATCAATCAAAAATCAAAGCTTGTTAAAAAATATAGTGAATTAATTGACCGTGAAAGCGCTTACGAAATTTTGAATCAAAAAATTGAGGCTGCAACAAAAGAAGCCTCTGAAAACACAACTTCTGAAACCGAGGAAACCGTAAAAACAGAAAAACAAGGTCCAAGCACTGCAGAAGTGGTTGGTAAATCAGTACTCAAAGTAATTACAAGTGCTACTTTTATAAGAGGTGTTTTCGGCGTGTTAAGTAAAGTTTTCAAAAAATAACAATCGGCCATAATTAAAAATGAAAAAATATTTTATTCAAACTGCCCCTTTTATTGTTCCAACTACTGATGGAAAGTTAATTGAAGAGCACCATGGTTTAGCAACTACGCAAAACAAAGAAATATCAATTGCTCACATGGTAGCACCACCCGGGTGGAGCGAACCGTTTCAAACTCCTGAATTTGATGAGTACACCTATATTATAAGTGGTAAAAAACAATTTATTATTGAAGATGAAACTATTGTTTTGCAGGCCGGACAATCCATAAAAATTGAGCGCAATACACGCGTGCAATATTCAAATCCTTTTGATACTCCGTGCGAATACATTGCCATTTGTACGCCTGCCTTCTCTATAGAAAATGTTAATAGAGAAGAGTAACACTAATTAAATTCGTAACTTGGGGTCGACAACAACAACAACAACTATGACTACTAAAAAAAGAATCATCATTATAGGTGCCGGATTTGCAGGTTTACGTTTGGCACAGGATTTAGAAAATACCGATTACGATGTCCTGCTAATTGACAGAAATAATTACCATCAATTTCAGCCATTAATGTACCAAGTTGCAACAGCAAGATTGGAACCTGCCAGTATATCTTTTCCATTAAGAAAAGTTTTTCAACACTCTAAGAATGTGAGAATACGTATTGCAGAGGTTCAAAAAGTGGAAACAGAGCAACAAATTGTACAGACGAGCATTGGAACGTTTGAGTACGATCATTTAGTGGTTGCTTTTGGTTGTACTACCAACTATTTTGGTAACCCTTCAATAGAGAAATTTGCTTTTCCGATGAAATCGGTACCTGAGGCAATTCAGCTTCGTAATCAAATTTTGCAAACTTTTGAAGATACTTTAATTGCTTCAGCTGATGACTTGCCTGCTTTACTCAATTTTGTTGTAGTGGGCGGTGGACCAACGGGTGTGGAACTTGCGGGTGCTTTGGCGGAAATGAAAAAAAACATTTTACCCAAGGATTATCCAGATAAAGACTTCTCTAAACTGACTATTTATTTGCTCGAAGGATCACCGGCTATTTTAGGTCCAATGAGTCCCGATTCCCAAAAAATGTCCCGTTTGTATTTAGAGCAATTAGGAGTAATTGTAAAAACCGATACTATCGTGAGCCAATACGACGGTACCAATGTTCAGCTACAAAGTGGCGCCATTATCCCGTCAAAAAATGTAATTTGGGCAGCAGGAATTATAGGGAACACTTTGAATGGAATACCTGAAAGTACGATAACGCGAGGAAACCGTTATATTGTGAATCGAAAAAGCAACATTATCGGTTTAAACAATATTTATGCATTGGGAGATGTTGCGTACATGGAAACTCCAAAATATCCAAAAGGCCATCCTCAAGTAGCTAGTGTTGCTATTGAACAAGCTAAAATACTGGCAAATAATTTTAAAAATTTATTGAAAGGACGTGCTTTAATCGATTATGAATATCATGACAAAGGAAGCATGGCAACAATTGGTAAACGAAAAGCGGTTGTTGACCTGCCAAAATTTAGTTTTCAAGGCCGATTAGCATGGTTAACTTGGATGTTTATTCACTTAATGCTCATTTTAAGTGTAAAAAACAAGCTTTCCATCTTTGTCAATTGGATGTTTAGTTATTTCAACAACGACAGTACTTTACGAGTTTTACTAAAACCGGCGGTAAAAAAATAAAAACGGACTCCAAATTGGAGTCCGTTTTGGTTATTGGAGCAAAGCAATAATTTTTTGTTCGACTAAATCTGAGTTCCAAATTTCTTGGATATTATCCATTTTCAAAACTTCTTGCATAATTTCATTTTGGTAATCTCCTACTGCCAAGGCTTCGGCATACGGTTGCAAACTAAAGGTAACTCTGCTGTACAATGGCATCCATTTATCAGGATGTTTATCCGAGAACCATTTTTCTATTTTCTTTTGAAGGAGAAAGTTTTCATCAGCTGTTTTGGCACTCATTTCTATAAAATTACGCTCGGCTAGTTCGGCAATCGCATCAGCATTCGGCTTTCTTGATTTCTGGTATTCCGAAAAAATGCGGCTCCAATCATCTCCATACTCCTGCATTAATTCACTTAAAACCGTGATATCTTCAAAACCAGCATTCATTCCTTGTCCATAAAACGGAACTATAGCATGAGCTGCATCACCAATAAGGGCTAACTTGTCTTCAAAAGTCCAAGGATAGCATTTCATTTTCACCAAATAACTCGTTGGATTTTTGAAAAAATCAACCACTAAATCTGGAATCACTTCTTTGGTATCTGGGAAATACTTCGCAAAAAACGCTACCAAATGAGCCTCATCTTTAAGTTGTTCAAATGAATTTTCGCCCTCAAAAGGCATAAATAAAGTACAAGTAAAACTTCCGTCAAGATTTGACAAACCCATTAACATAAAATTACCTCTAGGCCAAATGTGCAACGAATTTTTGTCAATTTTATGAGAACCATCTGGATTGGCAGGAATATGCAATTCTTTGTAACCAATTTTCATAAACTCTTGCGAGTAATCAAACATTGACTGTCGTTGCATACGATGACGAATTCTTGAAAATGCACCATCAGCGCCAAAAACTTTGTCAAATTTTATCTCTGTCCACTCGCCACGTTCAGTTTCACCAACATGAAGTGTTGCATCGGTTAGTGTTACATCCCAAATTTTTTGGTTAAAAAAGAATTCAACACCCTCCTTTTCAGCCAAATCAATCATTTTACGATTGAGAATTCCTCTTGAAAGTGAAAAAATAGCCTCACCTTCTTTGCCGTAATTTTGTGTAATGTAGCTGCCGTCTTGCATGTGAATTCCACGTTTATCAACTGGAATACCAATAGCTCGAATTTCGTGATCGAGACCAATATCACTCAATGTTTTCCATCCTCGATCAGACATTACCAAATTAATGGAGCGTCCCGAAAACTGAATATTTCGAATATCAGGACTTCTATCGTACACGTGAACCGTATGACCTGCTTTCTTTAAGTATATCGCCAAGAGCGTTCCTACGAGACCTGAACCTACTACCGCAATTTTTTGAGGAGTTTGCATTGTATTTTTAAATCAAAAGTTAAGCAAAATTACTGATTAAAAACGTCAGCCTTTCTAAAAAAGCAATTATTTACTGACTTTAAACACTAATTTTGAAGAAGTACGAACAATTTCCTCTTTGTTAAGGATCATTCTTCTGAATTTGCCGGTGTTGTACAATTCAGCTTGATCGCTGTAATGACTACTCAGCACATTTCCTGATTGTCCGGTTGGTAATACACTCAAACTATTTTCGATATCCGAAAAATCAATAATCCTGCGTGTAGAAGGACCTCCTTTTACGAGATAGTTTCCATCGGCAGTGTAATCAAAAAACAAGTTGTTGATTACTTCATTAGAACCCGAAACTTCAAATGGACCTACGTTGAAAATATTGCGTAAAGCAGCCAACTTCCCTAGCGGATGTTGATGCTCTACCGTATGCACTTTGTTCCAAGTCCAAGTCTTGATATCAGAGCCAAACTGTATCTCTAAAGCAGCTATCGCTTGCGCAAAAGATAAGCTCAAAATATCTTTTCTGGATTCTTTTTTATTTTTTGTAGCGCTATTATCCCACCAAATAGAGTTTTCGGTTGCTAATTGTCGAGCTACCACTTGTTTCATTATATGTGTTCCTAAAAAAGATTTGAATCGATCAGCACCTAATTCATCCTCGAAGGTATTTTTCAAATAGCAAAACAAAAACTTGTTGTAAATGGTAGGCGCTACATCGTTTAGGTTGTGCGATCCTTTCCAAGTTTTTAAAATTGAAAGCGCTTCTTTTTGAATAGTTGTTGCTTTTTCATTTCCTAAAATGAGTAGTAAATTTTTAACCAAGCTTGGAGCAGTCGCTGATGTATTGTCAAAAATCATGCTTCCTACACTTGCCTTGTCCCAATCAGATTTTGGATCTAGTAGTTGTGTGATTCGCTTGGCTCTATCTTCGGGCAAATAATAACCCGGATAGTTAAAACCATCTACCGCCTCCGGCTGATTATTGGCAGAATAAACATAGTTCCATCTTGGGTTTACAGCAGACGGATTTTTGGAAAAATCAAGATAACTAGCAATATCATTTTTACCACTAGCTCCATCTAAAATAAAATTAGGATTCGCTCCGGCTTGGTGCTTGTATAATTTTCCAGTAGCCCACCACGCCACATTACCTTTGGCATCGCCATACATGACATTTAATCCTGGTGCCGCAATTAAGGAAACGCCTTTTTGAAAATCAGCTTTATTTTTTGCGTGCGACAAAATATAAACCGCATCTAAAATTTGAATGGGTTGTTGCGTATAAATCCACGACATCGCGATAGGATTTTTTGACGGAAGACCTTCAATTAAATCATTTATCACGGGACCGTGTCTTGAAATTTTCACGTTTAAACTAACCGATGTAGAATCTTTTACTTGAATTGTTTTCTTTCTAATATCATATTTGCGGTAGCCCGAAGGTGTTGCATAAGAATTAGCATCGGTAGGATGATTTTTTTCTTCGTACAAATCCACGTCATCATTTTCAAACATAGTTAAACCGTATGCGTATTCCCTGTTATGACCTAGCAAAGGATATGGAGTTCCTGCTAAATACGAACCATAAAGCTCAAATTCAGGTGTTACCAAATGCGCTTCGTACCACGTTCCTGGTTGCGAAAATCCAATATGTGGATCATTTGCAAAAATAACTTTGCCATTTTTAGTTTTTTTGGGACCGATAACCCAACTATTACTTCCGATGAAAGGAGCAACAGGAGAGCGCTCTAAAAGTTGCGCAACCGCTTTAGAAATAGCGGCATATTCTTGTGGTCTGTCTTTGGCATTTCGAATTTTGGTAGTATTGAAAGCACCGTCTAAACCAAAATCTTTCAAATATGCAGCTCCCAG
>CAZMHK010000152.1:0-6879 GCA_964566045.1 uncultured Flavobacterium sp. | reverse complement strand
GACCAAGGGCAAGACTACCATTTTACTGAAAAAGTAAAAGCACTTACCCTAACCAACTTTGAAAACATTAAGTAAGAGGCCGGAATTTATCTCTTAGACCTTTTTGGCGATTATAAATTAAAAAAATTCCATAAAACAGAGAGCGAACGATTGATTATGATTTTTAAATAGGAAACGTTTGTTATGTATCATAGCTACAAAATGAAAGTGTAGTTGCAGATCAAAACAACAATTTATTCGTTAAGCAAAGCCCATGAATTACCTATTGCCCTTACTTTCTGTTTTACTTGGTTACATCATAGCAATCGCGATCAAACCAAAAAACAAAACCAACTTAAAATTACTACTCGCCTTTAGCGGGTCGTTTTTGTTGTCGCTTACAGTCATGCACTTACTGCCTGAAATTTACGAAAGTAGCATTAGCAACATCGGTTTGTTTATCATGTTAGGGATATTGTTCCAAATTATTTTAGAATTCTTCTCCAAAGGCGCAGAGCACGGACACGTTCACGGCAAAGCCAGCATGAGCCAAATTCCGTGGTTGCTATTCATCAGTTTGTGCATACATGCCTTTCTCGAAGGCTTTCCTGTAAGCCATCACCACGATTTAGCATTAGGAATAGCTATACATCACTTACCCATCGCCATTATTTTGACTACGTTTTTCATTAACGGAAATCTCAATAAAACGGCCATCTTTTTCTTCATGATCACTTTTTCAATCATGACGCCTTTGGGCACCTTTTTATCTGATTATCTGCCTATTTTAAATCAGTATTACGCCGAGCTAACCGCAATTGTGATCGGAATTTTATTTCACATCTCCTCCACCATTATTTTTGAAAGTAGCGAAGGTCATAAATTCAATATTGCCAAGGTTTCCATGATTGTAATTGGTATTGCATTGGCATATTTTTTATAAATTTACAAGGTGGGCGTGCCCGCCAAAAAAAGGCGGTCGGGCTATTCGTTGCAATCTTTTTTCATTTCGCTTCCGCTTCATGATAAAAAGGATTTCCACTTCTATCCCTCACGCGCGACCCGAATCAATAGAAAATTTTGTGCTTTGGCACCCAAAATACAGTAGCAATGGAATTTACAAAAACCACCGAACAAGCCTCCAAATACGACCATTTAGAAAAAATGTCGGTTCAGGAATTGTTAACCAATATCAATCAAGAGGACCAAACCGTACCACAAGCAGTGGCAAAAGCCATCCCGCAAATAGAAGCCCTAGTTCAAGAAATTGTACGCAAAATGCAGCAAGGCGGACGTTTGTTTTACATTGGCGCAGGAACATCCGGCCGATTAGGAGTAGTTGATGCCTCCGAGTGTCCACCTACTTTTGGAGTTCCATTTGATTTGGTTGTGGGAATCATTGCAGGTGGCGATGCCGCAATACGCAAAGCCGTTGAAAACGCCGAAGACAATACCACCCAAGCTTGGCTTGACTTACAAGCTTTCAACATCAATACCAACGATGTCGTTATCGGAATCGCTGCTTCAGGTACTACGCCTTACGTGATTGGCGGTTTACAGGCTTGCAACCAAAACAACATAACAACCGGAAGCATTTCGTGCAATGCCAACAGTCCACTTTCGCAAACAGCACAATTCCCAATTGATGTAGTTGTAGGTCCTGAATTCGTAACCGGAAGTTCACGTATGAAAGCTGGAACAGCGCAAAAACTAGTGCTAAACATGATTTCGACTACAAGCATGATTCAGCTCGGAAAAGTAAAAGGCAACAAAATGGTCGATATGCAGCTCAGCAACAACAAACTTGTTGATCGTGGCATTAAAATGATCATGGACGAAATTCCGGTAACTTACGAGCAAGCATCTGCCTTATTATTGGAACACAAAAGTGTGCGACAAGCGGTGATGAATTATGGTGCTGGAAGGTGATAGTCAGTTACCATTTGAAAAGAACTCGAAATCAAAAATTAATACAATAACATGAGAGCTAACTTAATATTTAAATCTAGTTTTATTATTTATCGACTTATATTGATATTAAGTGTTCCTCTCCTTATTACGGCAGAGTTTTTAGTTGGAGTTGGAGGACATAATAGCGATCCTAATAAAACAAATTATCTATTTTATCTCTTTGCAATAATCACTTCAGTTCTTTTAACAATTTTTAAACAAACAGATAAAACTAAATTTAAATTAAGAAAATCACTTTGTTTTGCGAATATTATTTTAGTTTCAATAAGTAGTGTTTATATACTATATGAACTAACCAAAATAATTCAAGTATACAGTTTTTTAACCGAAGAGACTATCGAAATATTGTTGGTTATTACATTTGAGCTAATTAACTTATTACTATTATATGGATTATTTAGAGATAAAATTTAACCACCCTAATATTTATTTTAGTGACAAAAACATTTAGAAACGAAAAGTGAAATCTTAAGAGCATACAGTTTAATTTTGCTAATAGAAACTTGAAAACTCAAAACAGTAATAATACGTCGAGAATTACGGACCGAAAAGTTGAAGTCTACCAGCAGAAGCTTAACAAAGTTTGCGTTTCATATCGAACTTTTGGAAAAACAACTAGCACAAAACAGCTACTACTACGGATTTGGGCATTGCGCTTAATGAAAAAATGGTTTTGTATTCGGAAGTTACTGAACCTAAAACAAAACGCAAAGTACAATCCAACCCGCAGTAGCAACAAAAAAACAATTACAAACCGCATAAACTATCACTATGAGCACCAATAGAGCACTTTTATCCAAAGGAGTTAAATATTTAGCGGGTTCGTTGCCGTTATTATTTATAGGGCCGTCCTTGATTTACAATGCCTTCATGAACCAAGGAAATGTTTGGCATTATTTAATTCTTGCCATAGGTATTGCAGCCTGCGGTGCCGCGATGTATTGCATGTTTAAAGGTCTAAAAATAATCATGCAAAGCTTATTCAACGATTAATGGAAGAGTTACTCTATTTTCAGAAAAAATTCGATAAAATCGTGCTGCCTTCCTACAAGCTCACCAACCGTGAATTTGAAGATTGTGTTTTTACCAACTGCGATTTCTCTTCTAGCAATTGGTCGCAAACTACTTTTATGGATTGTGAGTTTATCGATTGTAACTTGGCGCTAATTCAAACCGCTGGCTGCAGTTTTAAAAACGTACAATTTACCAACTGCAAATTGCTAGGCATTGCTTTTGACCAATGTGCTGATTTTTTGTTTCAAGTTAGTTTTCAGGATTGCAACCTAGATTACGCCTCGTTTGCGAATAAAAAAATGCCGAAAACTAATTTTATTGCGTGTTCGCTTAAAGAAGTAAGTTTTGTTGGTAGTACACTTACTGGCTCTAGTTTTGAAGGCAGCATGCTGGAAGGCGCAATTTTTAACAATACGCAACTAGCCTCGGTAGATTTTACGAAAGCTAGTAATTATAAGATTGACCCCGAATACAATCCCATGCGCAAAGCCAAATTTTCGGCGCAAGGAATTGTGGGATTATTGGATAAATATGATATCAAAATAGTTTAATTTTACCCCAGATGGCAGTGAAAATAGGGTTGCTGTTTTTTGCGTTCTTTTTCTTGTCCAAAAAGAGCGACCAACGGAAGCTCCTTTTGGGACAGTAGAAAAAAAGCAAAAAACGCAACACGTTGCAACGAACAGCTGGAATAGGTTCTAAAAAAAACAAGAATGAAAAAAATTATTGCATTAGTAAGTATTTTTATGTTGGCTTCCTGCTACGAGCAAGAACGCAATTGTAAGGATTTTAAAACTGGAAAATTTAAGTTTGAATACGAGGTAGATGGCGTTAAAAAAACAACTGTTTTTGAGCGCAACGACAGTATTGAAATTGAAACTTTTGAGGGAAAAACAGATACAGCATCTATCCGTTGGGTGAATGATTGCGAATATGTTTTGCTCAAATTGCATCCTAAAAATATGGCCGAAGAAAAAGCGATTGGTATGAAAATTTTAACCACTACTAAGGATTCTTACACATTTGAATTCGGAATGGTAGGCTCTGATGCTAAGCAACGCGGTACGGTAACAAAAATTAATGATTAATTTAGACTTTTAAACACTATAAAATGGAAGTATTTTTGAACCCAGATGCTTGGGTAGCCTTATTAACGTTGACTTTTCTTGAAATTGTTTTAGGAATTGACAACATTATTTTTATTTCGATTGCAACGGGTAAATTGCCAGTAGAACAACGCAAGAAAGCCACCAAAATCGGGATGTTTTTGGCCATGTTTATGCGTATTGCGTTATTGTTTGGTATCAATATTTTGATTCAAATGAAAGAGCCTTGGTTTCATATTGATTTGTCTTGGTTTTCGGCTGGAATTACGGGACAAAGTTTGATTCTGTTTGGCGGTGGATTATTCTTAATTTACAAAAGTACCAATGAAATTAGAGAAAAAGTAGACGAAAAAGGCCACGAAGAAAAAGAGTTAGGCAAAGCCGCAACAAAGTCGTTTCAAAATGTAATTTTTCAAATTATTTTAATTGACCTTGTATTTTCTTTTGATAGTATTTTGACTGCTGTGGGAATGACTAATGGCGTTGAAGGTGCACTGTATATTATGATTGCTGCCGTTATTATTTCAGTAATGGTGATGATGCAGTTTGCGGTTCCGGTTGGAAATTTTGTAAACAAACATCCATCGATTCAAATTTTAGGATTATCTTTTTTGATCTTAATTGGAATGATGTTACTTACCGAAAGCGCACATTTATCTAACGCTTTAATCTTTGGAAGTCATGTGACTCCGGTGCCAAAAGGCTACTTGTACTTTGCGATTTCGTTCTCATTATTAGTAGAAGTACTGAATATGAAAATGAATAAAAGCAAGAGTAAATCGTGAGAAGTGAATCGTGAGAGTGAGTTGTTAAAAGTGAGTTGTGAGTTGTGAATTCGAATTCGAATTCGAATTCATTTATAAAATAGAATGCCCCCAAATAGTTTCGCACTGTTTGGGGGCATTTTTTATGGAGTATTCATTAATCTAAACTCATGGTGATTTGACCATCGTCCTCAAGTTGCACCGGACCTGTATCTTCATCGCTTAAAACAGTTGGTTCAGGTACCTCTTCTACGGGTTCTTCGTACGGCAGTGGTTCAAGCAAGTTCACTTGTTTTAATTTATCAGTAGTTAACTGATTTCCTTGTGCTTTGAATCCTTTTACGGCGATAAAAGCCTCTACATCAACAATTTGATTTTCTTTTTGAACTCCTTTTACTTTTGCAAAAATCAATTCGGCTACGGGTCTGTAATCAGTTGATACAATTTCGAGTCTTGAATTAGCATGCTCTGAAATGAAAGCTTCTTCTTTGTTTTCGGTTTCTACTAAAAAGCGTTTGATGTAATAGCGTTCTTTTTCACCATCATAATAAATAGCCGAAATTGGTTTTTTAGGATTCCATTTTTCCAAAACAATCATGTCTTGATCAAAATGTGTGGTTAATTCAGGTGTAATCACTTTTAATTTCCCTGATTGCGAAACGATCAAAATTTTATCTGAAGGTCTGAATTCACCTAACAATTCCCCACGTCCGTCTACATTTAAACGTTGTACCGTATCATCAAACCATACTTTACGAGGCAACAGAGTAGAAATTCCTTTTTCTTTCAGTTCAATCTTTTTGATTGGGTATTTGGTGACTAAATTCCCTTTTGAACTTCGCCCTTTGATGGCTAGGTTGGCAAAGTCAATATCAAATTTTAATTTTTTGATAGTTCCTACTTGGCGCAACAAAATGGTAATTACCTCAGCCTCTCCGTTTGGATTGCATGAAAAGTATACAATTTGAGATCCCGCAGTTTCATTGGTTAAATCATACGCTTTGTCACGCGTAACGCCAGATACATTAAAACGTTTGATGTACGAGGGACCCGATTTTCCGTCGCGGTAAATCAAGTTGTAAATGGTGCGCTTGTCACTCTTGTCAAAAATAGCTACGTGAATAATATCTTTACCTACAAAAGTCTTTGCATCGACTTTGGTGATCATCATTTTTCCATCACGCAAAAACACAATCACATCATCAATATCCGAACAATCGGTAACGTATTCGTCCTTCTTTAAACTAGTACCCACAAAACCTTCCTCGCGATTGACATAGAGTTTGGTGTTGCGTAATACTACTTTTGTTGCTTCGATATCATCAAAAATGCGCAATTCGGTTTGGCGTTCGCGTCCTTTACCGTATTTCTCTTTTAACTTGGTGAAATAGGCAATTGCAAAGTCGTTTAGGTTTGCTAAATTATGCTCTACTTCTTGCATTTCAGCTTCTAACTTGGCAATCATATCGTCAGCCTTATCCGAGTCAAAACGCGTGATACGAATCATCGGAATCTGCGTTAAGCGCTGCAAATCGTCATCGTTAATTTCTCTAACAAACGATTTTTTGAAAGGCTCAAAACGATCGTACAAATATTTATAAAGCGATTCTCTATCTGAATACAATTTGAAATCGATGTACATTTCTTCTCGAATAAAGATTTTTTCGAGCGTAGAAAAATGCCACTTGTTTTTTAGTTCTTCAAGCTGAATTTCGAGTTCTTGTTTTAATAAATCAACTGTTCTGTGTGTTGAAATACGCAACATTTCAGAAACACCAATGAACAAAGGTTTGTTATCCTCAATAACACAGCCCAAAGGCGCAACTGATGTTTCGCAAGCTGTAAAAGCAAACAAAGCATCGATGGTTTTATCTGGAGAAACTCCTGGAAAAAGATGAATTAAAATTTCAACTTCGGCAGCAGTATTGTCTTCAATTTTTTTGATTTTGATTTTGCCTTTTTCATTGGCTTTCAAAATACTATCAATTAATGTGGTCGTATTGGTCGAAAACGGAATTTGCGTAATCACCAACGTATTTTTATCT
>CAZMHK010000151.1:0-6917 GCA_964566045.1 uncultured Flavobacterium sp. | reverse complement strand
ACATGAAAATAAATACAAAAATCAGAATTTATAAGCTCATATTCAGAATGAAACAAACTGATGTAACAGCAGTCTACGGAAAACCAGATCGCAATTACAAAGATGAAGACAACAATGTTATTTTTGCTTATAACAAGTTAAAAATGCGTTTGACATTTTACGTTGAAGAGGATTTAAAATTGGGATATATCGTAGCTTCAAGTCCGGAATTGCTTCTTTTTGGAAATAAAATAATCAACAAGAAGATTAGTGATGTAAAAAAAGATTTGACTGCCAAATCAATTACAAAGTTCACTCAGGAAGAATTTGATACTTTTGAAAATTATTTCAACGAAGAAAATTGGATGATTTTCCAGACTGAATTTGATGAGGTGGTTAAGTTTGAAATTGGCGCCATAATCAATCAAAAAGATGAATTTGACTGGAAGTTTGGTAAAAAGTAATCTTCTTAAAATAGTTTAAAAAAATAAAAACCCGCTTTAGTAATGTTAAAGCGGGTTTTTTATGATTTTGATTAAAGATTTACTCTTGTTTTTCGCGCATTTCTAATTCGAAAATAAGCATTGTATTTGGCGGAATTACGCCACCTGCGCCACGTTCGCCGTAAGCAAGGTTTGATGGTATGAAAACGACTGCTTTGTCACCAAAGCCCATATTTTCAAGTCCTTCAATAAAACCAGGAATCATTCCGTCTTTTTTACCCGCTTCGAATGGAAAAGGGCGGTAGCCGTTTTGAGCAGCGCGATTGGCATCAAATTTTCCGAAGGTCTTGTTCACTTCTTCCATGCTGCTATCAAATAAATTTCCATCTTCAAAAAAGCCTGCGTAATGAAAGTAAAATGTAGTTCCAGCGGCTGGTTTTACTCCCGTTCCTTTTTCAGTTATAGCATACATTAATCCAGATGGAGTTGTGGTAGCAGTGGTTTTTAAATTGGCAAAATAGGATTTTTTATTTCCAATTACAGCACCATATTTTTCGTTGTATGCTTTTTTAGATTGTTCTAAAAAGGCCATTTGTTTTGCTTTTGCCTCAGCATTGGCGGCGTCTTGCTTTTTTTGGTCTTCCGCTTTGTTTTTAAAGTAATCAGAGAAAACTTTTGGAGCGTCGAATTTTTCAGCTAAAGGTCCTTTGCGGGTGATGGTAACTTTTGCGATTACGTCGTTTCCAACAATAGCGTTAACAATTGGCATTCCTTCAGTAACATAACCAAAAACCGTGTGTTTACCATCTAACCAAGGCGTATCTTTGTGAGTGATGAAAAATTGACTTCCATTGGTAGCGGGACCTGCATTTGCCATAGATAATGTTCCTGCTTTATTGTGCTTTAAATCGGTAATTTCATCTTTGAAAGAATATCCTGGGCCACCCGATCCGTTTCCAGAAGGGTCACCACCTTGAATCATGAAGTCTTTAATAACGCGGTGAAATTTTAAACCATCATAAAACGGTTTTCCTATTAAACTCTCAACAGTAACGTAAGGATGTTTTCCTTCAGCAAGTGCAATAAAATTGGCAACTGTTACAGGTGCTTTTTTAAAAGCGAGTTCCAAAACAATATCTCCTTTGTTAGTTGCAATGGTAGCATAAATAGCATCTGTTATTGCAGGCTTAACAGCTACTTTTGCCAAAGGTTTAGCACCTACTGCAGCAGAAACTTTCGATTTTGCGGTAGCAGTAGTTACGGGTTTTTTGGCGGTAACAGGTTTTTTAACTGTTTGTGCTTGAAGGCTTACGATTCCAAAAAGAAATACAAGAAGCAATTTAATTTTCATAGTGTTCATATGGTTCGTGTTAATATTATTGTGGCATTTTTTCTAATAGTTCAATTTCGAAGATGATGTTAGCATTTGGCGGAATAACACCACCAGCGCCAGCAGCTCCATACCCTAAACGCGAAGGGATAAAAATTATCGCTTTATCGCCAAATGATAATTGTTCAATTCCTTCGATAAAACCAGGAATCAAGCCTTCTTTTTGTCCAGAAGTAAATGGAATCGGTTGGTATCCGTTTTGAGCAGCTCTATTTTCGTCGTATTTTCCAAAGGTTTTAGCCACGTTTCCAATGCTTGTATCAAACAATTCACCATCTTCAAGGAAGCCTGCATAGTGAATAAAAACGCTTGCGCCATTGGCAGGTTTTTTGCCTCCGCTTTTGCGTGTAATACTACATTTCAACCCGCTTGGTGTAGTGGTTGCTTTGCTTTTTAGTGTTGCAAATTCCGCTAATTTGGCCTCGCGAACGCCTTTGTATTTTTCGTTGTATATGCGTTTGTTTTCTGCGTCAAGCGCTGCTTTTTTCCTTTGGTTTTCAGATTCGACAGCAAAGTAATCTGTAAAAACTTTTACCGCATTGAACTTTTTAGCTTTTTCGCCGTTGCGAATTATAGTAACCGTTTTGATAAAGTCATCTTGCTGAATAGTATTGACTACGTCCATTCCTTTTTCTACAACATGGCCAAAAATAGTATGTTTACCATCTAACCAAGGCGTTGCCAAATGAGTGATGAAAAACTGACTGCTGTTAGTTGCAGGACCGTTATTGGCCATGGCCAAAACACCACCTTTGTCAAAACGTAAATCTGAAAATTCATCTTTGAACTTATATCCAGTATCTCCTGAACCTGTTCCTAAAGGGTCACCGGTTTGAATCATAAAATCAGCGATAACACGGTGAAATTTTAATCCATCAAAAAACGGCTTGTTCTTTAAATTTTCATTGGTTACAAAGTCATTTTTTCCTTCGGCAAGAGCCACATAATTGGCTACAGTGATTGGTGCTTTTTCAAAATCTAATTGAACAATAATTTCGCCTTTGTTGGTTTCAATTTTAGCGTACAATCCGTCTGGCAAATTATTGTGATCTTCCTTACACGAGTACAAACTCGCAATAGCTACTAGAGCAATTAAAATCTTTTTTTTCATTGTTGTAATTCTGATTTAGTTTAAGCTGTCGGTAGCAAGTTTAGTACCAACTTTGATCTTTTTTGTTTTTTTAGGTTTGACAATACTATCAATAGGTGTGGTTGTTGGGCTTGATATTGCCATTTTGTATTTGTTTTCAGGCATGAAATCACGCAAAAATACCGAACAAATTAATGGTTGATTGGTTCCAATTTTTTTGTTGTCGCCTCGATATCCATACGCCATATTTGAAGGAAAAAGGAAGTTGACTTTTTCGTTTTTACGCATTAGTTTGATACCATCGCGTAATCCCATCAAGATATTTTGTTTGTCAACATAATAGGTTTGAGGAGCCAATTCGGTTTTACTATAAATTACGTTTCCAGATAAATCTTTTATTTCGTAATCAAATAAAGCAACATCGCCTTTTATTGGTGTGAGAGTGTCCGACACATTTCGGGTTTCATAGCTATACCAATAACCTTTTTTGGATGCGAGATAAACAATGTTGGGATTGTTTTTGATTACGTTTTGGATTTGCAATTCTTCAGTAGCTACCAATTTTTTATTTCTAAGAATTGATTTTTTCATAAAACTACCTGAAGAATGCGATATTGGTCTACGTGCATCTTGCGACTGCTTGCAGCTGCTTATGAGCAATAACATAATAATCACGAGGGCAATAGGTGTGCTATTTTTCATAGAATTAGATGCTTATTTGTGTTAGTAAGGCTTCAAATTTTTGCTGCGTTTCTTGTAAGGATAGGTCTGATTTTCCACCTGCTGCATTGCGATGTCCGCCACCGTTAAAGTGATCACGAGCAAATTGATTCACATCAAAATCACCTTGCGAACGAAACGATATTTTGATAATGTTTTCATCTTTATTTTCGATAAAAATAGCCGCGAAGTCAATACCTTTGATGCTTAATCCGTAATTTACAATTCCTTCGGTATCGCCTTTTATGTAATTAAACTCGTCTAATTCTTGCTGGCTCAACGTTATGTAAGCTGTTTTATATTGTGGATGAATGATCATATTTTGCAACGCTCTGCCTAATAGTTGTAATCTATTGTATGAACTATTATCAAATAGTAAACTAGGAATGGCTGTATTGTCAACACCTAAGTCTATTAAGTCAGCAACAATTCGGTGTGTAGTCCCTGTGGTTTTCGGAAAACGAAATGAACCAGAATCGGTTAAAATACCAGTATAAATGCAGGTTCCAATTGTAGTGTCAATGTCTTCTTTTTTTCCTAAATAGGATATAAAATGATATAGCATTTCGCAAGTAGAACCATAGGCGGTATCGCTAAAAGTTACCGTTGCATAATCATCAGGTTTTTGGTGATGATCAATCATTACAAAAGGAGCTGTAAGTGTTTGTAATACTTGTTCCATTTCGCCCGTGCGATGAAAAGCGTTAAAATCAAGTGTGAAAATCAAGTCTGCTTCTTGTAAGATCGCCGTACAATTGATTTTATCTTTTTCGTAGATTTTGATAGTATCTGCCCCAGGCATCCATGCTAAAAAATCAGGGAATTCATTTGGAGAAATAACAGTGGGTTGGTGATTATTTTTAAGTAAAAAGTGATACAATCCTAAGGTTGAACCCATAGCATCACCGTCAGGGCCACGGTGCGGAATGATTGCAATTTTTTTTGGACTAGCCAATAGCGACTCTATCGCTTGTATATCTTGTGTATTCATAGTTTGCGAAATTACATTTTTTTGCGCTACTATTGAAATGATTTATACAATTAACAAAGTTTTTGAAAGCAAGTAATCAGCCTAAAATTTGAGTTGTAACCAATGGTAAAATTTCATTTTTGGTCCGCCCAAAATTTGCGATTTGTAGATGCCAACCGGACCCGAAAACAGGTAAGCAATAACACAAGCCAGCGCAATATAGATGCCGCTTTCTATCCCAAAAAGTTCAATGCCCATAACTGAGCAAGCAATAGGAGTATGTGTGGCTCCTGAAAATACAGCAATAAAACCCAATCCTGCCAAGAATGCAATTGGTAAAGGCACAAATACAGATAGGGCACTTCCTAACGTTGCTCCTACTATAAATAAAGGAGTCACTTCGCCACCTTTAAAACCTGCACCAAGAGTAAAACTTGTAAATAGAATCTTTATGGCAAAATCTTGTATGGCATTTGCTCGTACAAATGCTCCCGTAAGCATTGGTATTCCTAAGCCAATGTACTTTGTAGTGTCTATTGCATAAACTACGCTCGCAATTACGATTCCTCCAATAAAAGGGCGTAATGGCGGATAATTCACCAAACTAAACATGTGCGACCAAAATTGTGTACTTCTGGAGAATAGCATTGATGCAAATCCAAATAAAATACTGCATCCTACTACCCAAAAAATTACGCTCAAGCTGATCTCGGGAACTTGGGGAATATGATAATGCGTATGTGAAACGGACCAAAGTAATACGGTATAGTGCGCCACATACGCAGTGATAAAACTCCAAACAATACCTTTCGGTTGTAAACCACTAAAATAAACAACTTCTAAAGCAAACAATGCACCTGCAAGCGGAGTACCAAAAACCGCTGCAAAACCTCCACTGATTCCCATAATCAAGATGGTTTTACGATCAATTGCCTCCAATTTAAAAACGCGTGTAAATTGATCGGCTATTGCTGCTCCCATTTGTACTGCGGTACCTTCTCGACCGGATGAACCTCCAAATAAATGCGTAATTAAGGTCCCGATTAAAACGAAGGGCGCCATTTTTAAAGGAATTGTTCTTTTCGGCTGATCGTATTCTTGTAAGATTAAATTATTTCCAGCAACTACACTTTGACCATAATAATGGTATACTAAACCTATGAATAAGCCGCCGATTGGTAACAGCCAAATGATTGCAGGTTGTTGTTCTCTAATTTTTGTAACCCAATCTAAACTCACCAAGAAAAAAGCTGATGCGGATCCTGCTGCAACACCAATAAGCAATGCAAGCAATAGCCATTGTGCTATTGCAAACAATTTTGGTGGTAATGGGACAAGATTCATACGGTGACGGATATTTTTACAAAAGTATCATTTTCTTAATAAAAGAAAGTTACAAAGTACGATGGTTTAGTAGTGGGAGAGCTCTTCTCTTTGAATTTGAGTACTTGTTTAACTGGCACACTTTTTGGTGCCTACTTAAAAATAGACAGGTTGCACTTTTTTAATTTCCTAAAGAAGTAGAATTGAAAAGCATATTTTTTGCTAAAAAAAAGTACTAAAATTAGAAATCCGTAGTTATAAATGAAAGTTAAAGTATAGCAAGTGGCCTTATTTTACACATTTCATTTTCTATTTTTAGACCATTAAAAATATTAAAAACGTTTAGTAGCATACTATGAAAAGGATATTATTTTTACTCTTACTGTTAGGTTGGTCGTACTCAGGGAAGGCGCAGAGTGAGTTTAGTTCTAAATTTAAAGCCATTCCACCAAAGAACAATACACCTAAAATAAAGAAAACAACGCCACCAAAAATCGATATCCCGCCTATCAGTTCCCCAAACACACCAAAAGTGGTTAATCCGAATCCGATAGTTACGGAACCAAGCCAGCCAGAAAAGGAAATTTCGATGATTATTAAAAATGAATTTATTAATCCGGGAGATGCTGTTCGAGATAAATTCAATAAAAAAGAACCAAATCCTGAAGGGGTTGTGTACCGACGTAATCAAGATTTAGGTAGTTTTCCCACAGGCTCCGTATCTGCCAAGGTCATGTACCGCGATGCGGCTTATGTTGATGGCGATTTGATTCGTGTGTATTTAAACGATAAGGTGATTCAGAATCAAGTGTATTTAGACTCAAACTTCAAAGGTTTTGAGATCGTACTCGAAAAAGGTTTTAATAAAATTGATTTCGAAGCGATTAATCAAGGAAGTTCAGGACCTAACACTGCCGAGTTTAAAGTGTATGATGACAAAGGAGCGCTAATATCAGCAAGTCAATGGAATTTGGGCACTGGTTTTCAAGCGACTATCATTTT
>CAZMHK010000150.1:0-7170 GCA_964566045.1 uncultured Flavobacterium sp. | reverse complement strand
ACCTTCTACAGTAATACACGCAAATGGTTTGCTGCCACAGCCCACCAAGCTAAACATAAGCACACTCAAAACAACAAAAACAAAAAGCAGTTTATTCAACATTCGTTTAGTTCGCAACAATCAGGTAATAATTCTTTTGCAGGTTTTTCAATAAACGATTCAATTTCACTAGCGCTATTGGTTTTTAAAATACCAAATTCTGGAGCATCTTTGGCATTTACTGGCAAGGTTGCAATGGTAATATCAGCTTGCTTTTTAATGTGTTCTTCAACCATATCATTAAAATCCATTTGATATAATTGATCTCCTGAAAGTATCAATGCATAATCAAAATCATGATTTAAAAAATGCGGCATACACTGTCTTACCGCATCAGCAGTACCTTGAAACCAAGTTGGGTTGTCTGGAGTTTGCTCGGCTGCCAAAATATCAACAAAAGCATGACTAAAAATACTGAAATTATAGGTGTTTTTAATGTGCGCATTAAGTGAAGCTGAGTTGAATTGAGTAAGTACAAACATTCTATAAATATCTGAATTCATACAATTAGAAATCGGAATATCGACTAAACGATACTTTCCTCCAATGGGAACAGCAGGTTTAGATCGTGTTTCAGTAAGAGGGAACAATCGAGAACCTTGTCCACCACCCAAAATAATGGCAATTACATTTTTCTTTTTAGCTTTCATTATGTGATATAATTAGGTTGTACATTTCTATATATTCTTGACAAACTCGCTCCCAAGAATGATCGGTTTGCATGGCTTTCTTTATTAATTGATTCAAATGCTTTTTGTTTTGAAATAAATCTACCGCACGACCTATGGAGTAAACTATATCATCTGCTGAAGCTTGGTCATGACAAATGCCATTACCATCATCGCCAAAATCAATAACAGTGTCACGCAAACCTCCTGTTCGACGAACAATTGGAATGGTTCCGTATCTTAAGGCGTACATTTGGTTTAAACCGCATGGCTCCACTCTTGAAGGCATCAATATAAAGTCAGAACCAGCATAGATTAAATGTGCTAACTCCTCATTATAACCAATAAAAGTATTATAGTTACCTTCAAATTCAGTTAAAAGTCCATTTAACTGTTGTTCAATAACTGCATTGCCTGAACCTAAAATTAAGATATTTATAGATTTGTAGTGTGCGTTCAACGATCGTGATGCAGCTACAGGTAGTAAGTCCCCGCCTTTTTCGTCAAAAAGTCTGCCTATAAAACTAAATAATGGCTTTTCAGGATCCAAATTAAAAAGGGAACATAATTTATTCTTGTTTTCTTGCTTGCCCTTTTGCACAGTGCTCAAAGAATAATTTTTTGCCAGCATTACATCTTTAGTAGGATCCCAAACTTCAATATCTATTCCGTTTAAAATACCACGCGATTTAAATCTAACGGAGTTAAAAAGTGACTCTAATCCGTTGGCAAAATAATTTATTTCATCTAGGTAACTTGGAGAAACAGTCGTAACACCGCCTGCGCATTTGACTGCCACGGCTAATGAATTGATACAATTGTCCCACTCTAAAAGTTTTACATGTTCTAAGTCAAAAGGCGGTAAATAATACAATTTATCAAAACCAAATTGACCTTGATAAAGCCCATTATGAATGGTAATTAGGGTAGATATTGACCGTAATTTGGCATATTTATGACAATGTAAGGTCATAAAAGGAATTAATCCTGTATGATGATCGTGACAGTTAAGCACATCTGGAATTTCAGCTCGACCTACAATCCAATCAAGAGTCGCTATTTGAAAAGACAAAAAACGCTCAATATCATCTTGATAGCCGTAAACTTGTTTTCGATCAAATAATTCAGGAATCTCGATCAGGTAAAGTTCGAAACCTAATTTATCATCTATTTGTTTGAGCACACTAAACGGAAAATTAAAATGTCCCAAAGTTACATTACCCCAATGTACGCATTCAAACTGATTTTCAATTCTAAATTTAGTATCATAACACGGGATTACTACCCTAACTTGATGACCCGCATTGCATTGATATTTCGGCAAGGCACCCACGACGTCTGCTAAACCACCTACTTTTGCAACGGGATAACATTCGGCACTGATATGAAAGATTTCCATCGTACTAAAATCGATTAAATTCATTTATTGTCTTTTCAAAATATTAGATCTGCCAGTAATTAAGTTCAAAAAAAGAAAAACTTTATTACCTTCTGAATTTCTGCTACAGTTAAAAAAACAGTACTTTTATATTTTTCTAAATTTAGTAAAAAAATTACAAAATAATAATTCTGATGAAAATTTAGCATAATGACAAAAAAGCAGAACAATCACACTCAATCATTAAAAATACCGAAAATAATAGTACATACGAGTAAAGTAATCGCTTTTATTTCTCCCAAATTAGTTACTTTGTTTGCAGCTAAACTATTTACCACACCTACAAAATATAAGGTTCCCAAAAGAGAACTTAAAATGGAAAGTAAAAGTTTGCAAATGAAATTACAAATTCCAGAAATCCAGAAAGAGATTGTACTTTATGAGTATGGTCAAAGCGAACGAAAAATTTTATTAGTTCATGGATGGGCAGGTCGTGGCACTCAATTATTCAAAATTGCAGATGCACTTTTAGAAGCAAATTTTAAAACCATTAGTTTTGATGCTCCGGCCCATGGAAAGTCGGAAGGATCAACTGCTGTTATGATGGATTTTATAGCTTCAATAAAAGAAATCGATAAAAAGTACGGCCCTTTTGAGGGAATTGTTGGCCATTCGTTAGGTGGAATGGCTACACTAAACGCAATTAAGGAAGGAATTAATGTAAAAAAAGGAGTGATTATTGGCAGCGGAGATATTATCTCTGATGTAATTAATGATTTTATCGCAAAATTAAAACTTAAACCAGTAATTGGTCATAAATTACGAACTCATTTTGAGTCGAAATACCAAGACAATATGAATAATTATTCCGCTTCGCATGCTGCTAAAAATGTCGAAATTCCTATACTAGTTATTCATTGCAAAGACGATCCAGAAGTTCCATTGACAGCAGCTCAGAACATTAATAACCATTTAGCTCAAGGCGAACTACTAGTAACAGAAGGACTAGGACATCGAAAAATTCTGGGAAACACACATGTAATCAAAGCAACAGTAGATTTTTTAACAAAACAAACGCACTAAATTTATAAAAATGAACTATCCAATAGAAAAAACAGAAGCTGAGTGGAAAACAATTTTAGGCGAAGAACGATATCGAATTTTACGTTTAAAAGGTACTGAATATCCACATACAGGCACTTATAACTTACATTTTGAACAAGGAACTTACACTTGCGGTGCATGTCACGAACCTTTATTTGAAAGTAATTCAAAGTTTGACGCACATTGCGGTTGGCCTTCATTTGATGAATCGATTCCAGGAAAAGTTCAATATATCTCAGATACGTCACACGGTATGAAACGCACAGAAATTTTATGTGCAAATTGTGGAAGCCACTTAGGACATGTTTTTAATGATGGCCCTACAAAAACAGGACAAAGATATTGCGTCAACTCATTATCTATAGATTTTAAAAAGTAAAAAGATCTTTAGCATTATAGTTATAATAAAAAAGGGTACCTAAATACCCTTTTTTTATTTCTGACTTATTCTAAAAATGACTTTTTAAAAGATGGCTTAACACGTTTTTTAGTAGCTTGTTCAAAAGCAAAACCTAATCCTATCAATTTACCTTCTTGATATGGTGTACCAAAAAAAGAAAATCCAACTGGCAAATCATAAACCTGCCCACAAGGCACTGTTACGTGCGGGAAACCAGTAACTGCAGCAGGTGATGTAAGAGAATAACTGCCCCATTTATCACCATAAATAGTATCTATACTACAAGATGGTCCCATAGTTATACCACAAATCGCATCAAGTTTATTACTTTCAAAAACAGATTTTAAAAAAGACTTATTTTGAACAGTACTAATTAATAAAGCTTCTGTATATTTCTGATCGGACAGTGGCCCTTTTTCTTCAGAACTTTCTAATGTTTCTTGTTTAAAATATGGCATCGCATCCTTTTCATTGGATTTATTAAACGCTATGACTTCTTTTAAATTTTTAACTTTAGCATTTGAAGATGATAAATACTTATTCACACCATCTTTAAATTCGTACTGCAATACTTCAAATTCAGATTGTCCGGTAGCATTAATTTTATCTAAATATTCAATCTCAACTACTGTGGCACCTTGTTTTTTCAAGATCTCAATGGCATCACTCAACAAAGTATTAATTGCAGTATTAGTACCTTGAGGTTTTTTCTCAATACCTATTCGTTTACCCTTTAGTGCATTAACATCCAAAAACTTAGTGTAATCAGTTTCAATTTTCCCTTCGCTTTGTTTCGTAACGCCATCAAATGGGTCAACACCAGCCATCGCTGAGAGTAAAATGGCCGCATCTTCAACAGTTCTTGCCATCGGTCCAGCAGTATCTTGAGTAGAAGAAATTGGAATAATCCCACTTCGACTTACCAGACCAACAGTTGGTTTTATTCCCACAATTCCGTTTACTGAAGAAGGACAAACGATAGATCCATCTGTTTCAGTACCAACAGCTACAACACATAAATTTGCTGAAACTGCGGTACCAGAGCCAGCACTTGACCCACAGGGATTATGATCTAAAAAATAAGGATTTTTAGTTTGACCACCTCTACTACTCCAGCCTGAACTAGATTGAGTAGAGCGAAAATTGGCCCATTCACTAAGATTTGTCTTACCAATGATTACAGCTCCAGCATCACGAAGTTTTTGAACAATAAAAGCATCTTTTTTTGCAAAATTACCTTCAAGCGCCAATGCTCCTGCGGTAGTTTGCATTTTATCAGCAGTATCAATATTATCTTTGATCAATATAGGAATACCATGCAAAGCACTACGTTTTTTACCTTTCTTTAATTCAACATCCATTGCTTTAGCAACTTCTAAAGCCTCAGTATTGACCTCAATAACAGAATTCAATTTTGCACTATTTTTGTCAATTGCCTCAATTCTATTTAAGTAAAGAGTAACTAATTTTTCAGAACTGTAAGTGCCATTTTCGATTTTTTTTTGCAAACTAGAAATAGTTTCCTCATCCAATTCAAAATCAATCTCAAAGTCGGAACCATCATTTTCTTTTAAAACATTTTTTGAACTATCAGAGCAACTTGATAGCAGAAGTGTACTTAGTCCGGCTGAAGCCAAGGTAGCAGTTGTCAAGAAGGATCTTCTTTTCATTTTGGTTAGTTATGTTTAGTTAGATATAATTTTTTACTAATATACTGCTAATTGTAAATAAAACTTAGTTGTTTCAGTATATTCCTAAGAAAATCACACGTTAAGATAACCTAAACGCACAAACCCTTCAACACTTTAGTCTTGAAGGGTTTTACTAAGTACTCAGAGCGGGAGTTGAACCCGCACGAACATTGCTGTTCACTGGATTTTAAGTCCAGCGTGTCTACCAATTTCACCATCCGAGCGATGTTGTGGTACCTCCATGGATCGAACCAGGGACACATGGATTTTCAGTCCATTGCGGATCAAGTCAAAAAGTTGTGGGGAAATATTAAAAACCGGTTATTTGTATTTTAAAATATACAGAAATGCAGGATTCTTTTAAAGAACTTATCAAGTTGTTGTTACCAGAGATTATTGTGGATTATTTTGAATTGACTTCCTATGAAAAAGACCAAGAAATACTTCATTTATACTTAAAAGAAATCAATTCCATTCCTAAAGAATATCGGGAGAGCAAATTAAGTTCAAAAGGATTTTTTGACCAGATAACAGTGCAAGACTGTCCCATTCGAGGTCATCAAGTTTATCTGCATATCACACGCCGAAGATGGCTCAACGAAGATACTCGACAAGTAGTTTTTAGAGATTGGAATTTAGTCGCACACGGAACTCGGATAACACAAGAGTTTGCGTCTTTTTTAAAAGAAATCAATAGATTCCAGACCAAATGATTGTAATGCAATTGCTTCTTTCTATGGAGTTAGCGGCAAAAATCTGCAACATCAATACAAAGATTTTCTCAGTGATTTTAAAACCTGGGATCAACTGCCTCACGCCAAGCAATGGCTAATTTTTCCACAAAACTTAGGCAAACATTTATCGATTGACGAAACTTCATTCTCCAATGGAGAACTCTATACGATTTTAACCAACAAAGCAGGTAAAGGAAGAAAAGGAACTATCGTAGCTATAATTGCAGGAACCAAAGCCGATACTATAATTGCTATTCTTGAAAAAATCCCTCTCAAGGCACGTAATCAAGTAACAGAAATTACCCTAGATATGGCAGCAAATATGGGACTCGTTGCTAAGAAATGTTTCCCAAATGCTACGCAGGTTACAGACCGCTTTACTCATATCTTTCATTTTAATTTTGGTATTCGTGATACCGCTACGCTAAATTCATGTTCAAAAATTAGCATTGGATGCTTTACAAGAAATCAGAATCAAATACCGTTGGCAAGCAATAGATCAAGAAAATGAAGCTATAGAAAAAACTAAAAAAGGCACTAAAAATTTTGAACCTCAAGTATTATCTAATGGAGACACACTTAAACAACTACTAGCCCGCAGTCGCTATTTACTCTATAAAAACAAATCTAAATGGTCCGAAAACCAAATAGAACGTGCCACGCTATTATTTGAATTATATCCCGACATCGAAAAAGCATATAATTTAGCCCAAGAATTGAGAAATATATTTGAGAAAACAACTGATAAAATCATTGGACTCTCAAGATTAGCTAAATGGCATGAAAAAGTAAGTCAATCTGGATTTAAGTCTTTCAATACAATCTCCAGATCTATAATAAATCATTACCAAACCATACTGAACTATTTTGATAACAGAAGTACAAATGCATCTGCAGAATCGTTCAATGCCAAAATAAAAGCTTTTAGAGCTCAATTTAGAGGCGTTAAAAATATTGTATTCTTCCTTTTTAGGCTAACAGCTATTTATGCTTAATTTTTTATTCCCCACAGGTTTTGGGATTGATCCCTTTTTAGGCTAACAACTATTTATGCTTAATTTTTCATTCCCCACAGGTTTTGGGATTGATCCGATGTTTGTTTGTTGTGGTACCTCCAGGGATCGAACCAGGGACACATGGATTTTCAGTCCATTGC
>CAZMHK010000149.1:0-7200 GCA_964566045.1 uncultured Flavobacterium sp. | reverse complement strand
CTGATGGCGACCAAGAATAAGTATATCCACCAGCACCACCAGAAGGAGTCACCGAAGCTGAACCGTTAGATCCTCCATTGCAAGATACATTTGTTTGTGCAGCAGTTGCTGTACTTATAATTGTTGGCTGTGTAATTATAAATGTTCTTGAAGCAGTGCAAGCGTTAGCATCGGTTACTGTTACAGTATAAGTTCCTGCACTTAATCCGGTTGCTGTAGCAGCCGTTCCACCTGATGGCGACCAAGAATAAGTATATCCACCAGCACCACCAGAAGGAGTCACCGAGGCAGAACCGTTAGATCCTCCATTGCAAGATACGTTTGTTTGCGCAGCAGTTGCTGTACTGATTACGGTTGGCTGTGTAATTATAAATGATCTTGAAGCAGTGCAAGCGTTAGCATCGGTTACTGTTACAGTATAAGTTCCGGCAGTAAGACCAGTAGCAGTAGCCGCTGTTCCACCTGATGGCGACCACGAGTAAGTAAATCCACCAGCACCACCAGAAGGAGTCACCGAAGCTGAACCGTTAGATCCTCCATTGCAAGATACGTTTGTTTGTGCAGCAGTTGCTGTACTGATTACGGTTGGTTGTGTAATTACAAAGGTACGAGAAGCGGTACATGCGTTAGCATCGGTTACTGTTACAGTATAAGTTCCAGCTGTAAGACCAGTAGCAGTAGCCGCTGTTCCACCCGCAGGCGACCAAGAATAAGTGTATCCACCAGCACCACCAGAAGGAGTTACTGAAGCAGAGCCATTTGAACCTCCATTACAAGACACATTGGTTTGTGAAGCAGTTGATGTACTGATTGCAGTTGGCTGTGTAATTGTAAAGTTGATAACAGTAGTACAACTGTTTGCGTCAGTGACAGTACAAGTCCAGTTTCCTGCATTTAAACCTGTTACTGATCTCGTTCCATCACCACTCGGGGTACCTGGAGTCCAGTTATAGGTATATCCACCTGCTCCACCTGTCGGTATATTAATCGAGGCAGCTCCATTAGAACCTCCGTTGCACGAAATATTAGTTTGAGAAGCTGCAGTTGCAACAATAGCGGTTGGTTGTGTAATTGTAAAGTTTCGAGAAGCGGTACACCCGTTTGCATCTGTTACTGTTACGGTATATGTTCCAGCACTTAATCCAGTTGCGGTTGCTGCTGTTCCGCCAGATGGGAACCATGAGTAAGTATATCCACCCGCACCACCCGAAGGAGTCACTGAAGCAGATCCATTAGATCCACCATTACAAGACACATTTGTTTGCGCAGCAGTTGCTGTACTGATAATAGTTGGTTGTGTAATTGTAAAGTTTCGAGAAGCGGTACACCCGTTTGCATCTGTTACTGTTACGGTATATGTTCCAGCACTTAATCCAGTTGCGGTTGCTGCTGTTCCGCCAGATGGGAACCATGAGTAAGTATATCCACCCGCACCACCCAAAGGAGTCACTGAAGCAGATCCATTAGATCCACCGTTACAAGACACATTGGTTTGCGCAGCTGTTGCTGTAGTGATTGCAGTTGGCTGTGTAATTGTAAAGTTGACAACAGTAGTACAACTGTTTGCGTCAGTGACAGTACAAGTCCAGTTTCCTGCATTTAAACCTGTTACTGATCTCGTTCCATCACCACTCGGGTTACCTGGAGCCCAGTTGTAGGTATATCCACCCGCTCCACCTGTTGGAATATTAATTGAGGCAGCTCCATTAGAATCTCCGTTGCACGAAATATTAGTTTGAGAAGCTGCAGTTGCTACGATAGCGGTTGGTTGTGTAATTGTAAAATCAAGAGTCGTCGAACAACCTATATTATCTGTTACAGTACAGGTCCAAACTCCGGGAGTCAAACCAGTAACAGAAACCGTTCCATCACCTATAGGATTACCAGGTGTCCAGTTGTAAGTATATGGTCCTGTTCCTCCAGTAGCAGCATTTACTGTAGCAGCTCCGGTTGAACCACCATTACAAGCAATATTTGTTTGAGATGCTGCTGTTAAAACAATATCACATAGATTATTTACAGATATAGTAAATGCTTTTTCAAAAGATAATCCGCCCTGATCACTTGTTCGAACGCGAACAGAGTAAGATGATTTAGTTTCAAAATTAGGACTCGCAGTAATTTTCAAATCACTACCAGAAATGGTAATCGCAGCATTATCAGTATCCCCAGCTCCAGCTGCTAAAGAATAAGTAAACGAACTGCTATCTACATCGGTTGAAGAAAGTACTCCCACAGTTGAGTTAACCGGCACATTTTCATCAATGGTAGAAGCAGAAAGCACAATATCTGTTGGTGTTTCATTGACGTTATTGATGGTAATGGTAAATACTTTTTCGAAAGTTAAACTTCCTTGATCCGTTGTACGAATACGAACAGAATACGAAGATTTGGTTTCAAAATTAGGACTAGCATTGATGTTCAGACTGTTTCCAGAGATAGAGAACGAGGCATTATCTGTACTACCTGCTCCAGCAACCAAAGTATAGGTAAACGTATTTCCTGCATCAGGATCAGTAGAAGAAAGAGCTCCCACAGTAGCATTAGCAGTTACATTTTCGTTGATTGAAGTATTTGAAAGCGCAATATCGGTTGGAGCTTCATTCACATCATTAATGAAAATAGTAACGGCTTTTTCAAAAGTTAAAGTACCATCGAAAGTTCGAACGCGAACTGAATACGAAGATTTAGTTTCAAAATTAGGACTTGTATTAATTGTCAGATTGTTTCCAGAGATAGAGAACGAGGCATTGTCTGTACTACCTGCTCCAGCTACTAAAGAATAAGTAAACGAACTGCTATCGCTATCTATAGAAGATAAAGTTCCAACGGTTGAGTTAGCCGCTACATTTTCGTTGATTGAAGTATTTGAAAGTGCAATATCTGTTGGTGCGCTATTGTTATCTGTAACAGTAAAAATTGGATTAGTACCTGGGAAGTAGGTTCCTCCTGGATCAATGTCATATGGTGTCAATTCATCAGAAAGCCAATTATCAGTATTAATATTACTGGTATTTAAGCAAATTGCAGCAAGAATAGCTGCTTTTGTACCCGACCTTGTACCGGTATAAACATTATTATCACCATGATATCCACCGCTAGCAGGATCTCTATTAAGAGCAATAGCAGTTGATCCAAGAATAAGGGTTGGAGGTAAATACGAATTGCCATTGTTTGGCTGTAGTCCGGTTCCAGGTACAAGAAATTGTCCTGCAGGTTGATTTACACCATTGAAAGTGACGCCAAATGTATTTACAAAGCCAAATACAAACCGATCTACAGATGTAGGTGAACTTCCCTGAAAAATAAACCAGTTATCTCCTCCAGCAGGAACAGGACAGGCTGCTGGAGTTGTAAATGTCCAGCCTGTAACACTAACAACGCCAGGAAGGCCAGACACGTTAGGAGTTGCTCCTCCTATAATTGAAAATTTAGTAACGGTTCCAGCTGGCATAGCCGAAGTTAACGTCCAAGTAATGGAGCCTTCTGCTGCATTCGTTACAGAAGTGGTTCCGAAAGTACCAGTAGCTTCATCATATCCATAATCTGTTATTCTAATAACAGTACCTGCTGAAATAGGAACAAGATTTACGATAGTCATTTCATAAGGGAGAACATCGTAATTAGTACCTACAATAGCAATATCTCCTGCTGATAAAGTGGTTTGGGCGTTTAAGGATGTTAACAAACTTAGAAAACACCCAAGTAGAAGTAGTTTTTTTATCATAATTAGTTTAATGTTTTTATTGTCAATGATATAAAAAAACAGACTGTTGCTTAACAGTCCATCTATTAGTTAATTATGGTCTAGAAGGGAAAATACCCTGATAGCAGATGATGTATTGCATAGCAACAAATGGCGGTAAAGTTGGCAAGGGCAATGGAGCAGAAGAACCCCACGGTGTCAATTGTAAGCCTGATGGGTCAAAATTTAAATTATTGGTCGCTGTAGATTTAATTCCTGCTAAATTTTGATTTGGTGCGGCATTGGTATACAAATTTGGTGCTAAATTGCCATTAGCATCTACTGTTTTTCCCAAAACATTATTAGTAGCGGAAGGAGTTGAATTAGCACCATCACCTGTACTAGCTTGTAATGTTGTGGTTACAGCTATATTTCCAGTTATATTCGTTCCTGGTCCTTTTAGTATAGTGTGTGTGTGAGGTGGCATATTTGCAGCTGTAATTACCGCAGCTTGTAACCCACCAGTTTGACCATGTCTATAAGTACCTCCAGGGGGTGTGCCTCCCGCGATGTTTGTACATTGTGTTGGAAAAGCACCACGTAAGTCAGGTAATTTAAAATTAGAAATACCATCTCCACCATAAGTTGTTCCCAATAGCGAATACAATGCACTATAATTTGCGATTGATAATAGTTGTCCTTCACAAGTAAAATAGCCCCTAGGAGCAAAATTACCCGCAAAAAGTTTGATTGTTCCCATTAATTCGTCTTCCATGATTTTAAGATTTAAATGTTAATTTTAAATTTTTTAAGTTTTTTTGTAAATGTATTTTTATTAATTATTATGCTTCATTCACTACGTAAAACAAATTTAAATCAAACAAACGGTCCAAAACCACGTATAATTACCTGATTTGTTCTAAAAATAAAAAAGATATGGTGTTTGCTTTATCATTATATTACCATCTAATAATGTTTAAAAATTACGGGAACGTGTGAAATAGTACTAGTCAAAATTTCACTAATTCGTCTTCTTTTTTTGAGGACTATGTATTTCTACTGAGAAAGTCCTGTTTACAATTTTGTGTCTTTTCTTTTTTGAATGCTAAATATTTGGTATGCAATAGTTTATTTTTTATCCAAATAGCTATTCTTTTTGTTAGAATATAATTTAATAAAATTTTGATAGTTATTTTCTGAGTCTAAGGTAATTATATTTTGTTAACAGCAATGCTAAATCCGTAAAAAAATATGTTTTTATTGTTGAATTTGTTAATTAATTGTGATTATAAGAGCTAAAAAAAATCTCAAAGTGGCACATTAACCCACTATATTTGCCAAAAAATAAAATAATTCATGCACCGCCATTTCATCATTCACAAGCCATACGGTTATTTAAGCCAGTTTATTTACGAGCTAAAGCGAAAGAAACGTTTACTTGGTGAATTGTATGATTTTCCAGAAGGCACTATGGCTATTGGTCGTTTAGATGAGGATTCTGAAGGTTTATTACTGTTAACCACAGACGGAAAAGAAAGTGAACGTATTAGAAGTAAAAAAGTGGAGAAAGAATATTTTGTTCAAGTTGACGGGCTAATCACTCAAGAAGCTCTTGAGAAAATTAGAGCAGGTGTTGAAATTGGGTTTAATGGCACGAAGTACCTAACCAAGCCTTGCAAAGCAAATGCACTTGAGACAGCACCCGAATTTGGCCTACGCGGAAAAAAAATTAGAGACGAGCGTCATGGTCCCACTTCATGGGCATCGATCACCGTCAACGAAGGCAAATTTCGACAAGTGCGGAAAATGACTGCTGCAGTTGGTTTTCCTACGTTGCGATTGGTTCGAGTGCGAATAGGAAATGTAAATCTTAACGATTTGCAGGCAGGAGAAGTAATTGAAGTAGAAAATTTTCATATAGAAATTTAAAAGGGAGTACTAGTTATTTCATCTTTTAATTTTTCAATCTTATAATAAAGTATAAAATGTTAAACATCGTTTTAGTAGAACCTGAAATCCCAAATAATACCGGAAACATTGGCAGGTTATCAGTAGGTACCGAAAGTCGTTTGCACTTAATTCATCCTTTTGGTTTTGTCATTAATGATAAAAATCTAAAACGTTCAGGATTGGATTATTGGGTACACTTGGATGTAACCGAATATCAAAATGTAAGCGAGTGGCTCAATCAAGTTCCTGATAAATCACGTGTTTTTTTGATGAGTTCCCATGCTGAAAATTCGTATTTAGATATTGAATTTCTAGACGAAGATTGGTTGGTTTTTGGCAAAGAAAGCGTTGGCTTAAGCCAAGAAGTTTTGGGTTTATTTGCGAAAGAAAATCAACTTAAAATCCCGATGTCAAATTTAATTCGCAGTTTTAATATTGCTAATTCCGTAGCATTTGTGGTAGGTGAGGCTAAAAGACAGCTTTATTTGAAATCAAAATAAGTTTCTAAAGCTATTTTAATGAGCGCCTAGGTAATGACAAACTTTCCTTTTTCAGCATCGAAAGCAATATGGTCATCTTTAAAAAGTGTGCTAAAAGTCCCTTTCGAAATAAAATTACAAGGTTGATCTTGAAAAGTAGCTTCAGGTGTCATAATGATCATTTCGTCACTCAATTGTATGGCCATATCAATATCGTGTGTTGAGAATAAAATGCATTTGCCTAATTCCGAGGTTAATTTTTTTAGCAATTTAAAAAGAGCGACTTTGTGCAACAAGTCGAGGTGTGTGCTGGGTTCATCGAGAATTATCAGCTCCGTATCTTGTGCCAATGCTCTTGCTATCAGTACTTTTTGAAGTTGTCCGTCGCTAATTTCAAAATGTTTTTTGTGTGCCAAATGGCTAATTTGCGTGAGCTCCATCGCCTCATTTACTTTGGCAATATCGTTTGGTGTCAATGTGCCTATCCAATTGGTGTAAGGTTGACGACCCAGCGCGATTAATTCGAAAACAGTAAGATTGCTTGGTGGTAATTTTTCGGTTAAAACTAAACTTAATTTTTGCGCAAGTTCTAGCGGGCTGAATGTATCGATTTTTTTATCCTCCAAAAAAACAGTTCCCTGTAATGGTTTTTGTATTCCCGTAAGTGTTTTTAGCAATGTAGATTTTCCGATTCCGTTGGCACCTACAAGAGCAACAAGTTTGCCAGTTTCAAGTTGTACGTTTACCTTTGAAGCAACGGTAATTGTTGTTTTTTTGTGCGTGTAGCCTATGCTAATATCGGTAGCTGAAATAAGTATTTTATGATTCATTAGGCAATCATTTTTTGTTTGCGTACCAATAACCAAATAACAATTGGTGCACCAATAATCGAGGTAATAGCATTAATTGGGAGCATGGCTTCTAAACCTGGAAGTTGCGTTAAAATATCACATAATAAAAGAATTGCTGCACCAAATAGTAGGGTGCTCCAAAATAAAACAGCATGATTACTAGTTTGAAAAACCAATTTAGCAATATGTGGTACTGCCAAACCAACAAAGGCTATAGGGCCCGCGAATGCCGTAA
>CAZMHK010000148.1:0-7389 GCA_964566045.1 uncultured Flavobacterium sp. | reverse complement strand
ATAATAGTATTTTGCATATAAATTTTTCTTTGTAAAAATATTCATAAACTGATAATAAACTAAATTGCATCGTTAGATATTTGTAATTTATTTTCTTCAGATTTTGATCTAAATTTTATATTAATAACTCCAGATTTGTTTCATTTTTAATTTTTTAGTTCTTATTTTTTGATTATCAGTTAATAATGATATTTTCTAACTAGTTGGTGCTATTTTCGTCACGGATTGGGGTTCTTACGCAACAGCTTACAAAGATATCGTTAGTAATAATGAGTTTTTCAATTTGATTTGGTTAATTGCAAGTAGGCTGTTGTTGTAAGACTAATTGTTTTTTCATTAACAATTTTCTTGTAGCAAATGAGTTTTTTTGATCAGCACTATCTTGGTATAGGTGAAAGTAAATTTTTAATATGTAGTTATGGATTGGCTACGTCTATTGATTTTAATGAAATAGCTCAAATAAGAATTTTGGAGGTAAGAAACTTGTTTACGAATTATATGTTTATTATCCTACTGGTCTCTCTATATTACTATTTTAGTTTTTATTATCGCTTCAATTTTAATCACCAATTTATCATAGATTCACTATTTGCATGTCTTTTTTATGTAAGCTACGGTGCTAAATCCTATCACAACGTACTATTTATAATAACCACAAATTTTAGCTTATATAGGGTTTCTGTACATCCGCACGATGTAACTGATGTTATTACTTTTTGTAATGGTTTTTACGATAATAATAAGTGAAATATCCAGACAAAACTAAAATTTTTAATTTGTCTGTATTTTTGTTCGTGGAATGATTGTTTAAATTTTTTTAATAAATTTTTGAACGAAAGGGAAGTCGGTTTTTTTCTGCTATTTGCTACTTCAAAATGCTATTTTATGTGTAACTAACTGTTATTCAAATTTAACTAGAATTCAATAATTGTTAATAAGGTGCTTTCTTTTTTTGAAATTAAAAAAAGTATTTAGCCTTAGATTTTTACAACTAATCTCTTTTCCTTCACAATCTTTTATTTTTTATCTATGTTGAATGGTTTCGCAAATTCATTTAAGTTTTTAAGGTAGTTCGCCAATCGATAATTTTAAGAATATTTATGTGTTTAAAACATAACTTTCTACTCTTTAAATTAGTTTTTTCGGCTTTTATTTATTCATAAAAATTTAATCTAAAATTTTCATTCTTTACATCGTAGAACAGTAAGTTATCATATCACCTTTATAAAATTTTCTATATGCTACCATAGCTTTTTTATTATTTTATTTGTCTCTTGTCTTTGTAGTTTTTTACATTTTTGAAATTATTCCAGTCAATCTAACCTTTTGATTGTGTGTTTAATGTTGAAATTTATCATCATCCTTCAGAAATGCCTAAGTTTTCAAATTAAACTATTAATTGTACACGTAAATTTATAGCTTGACCAAATATTTATTTAAAGTCAATAAGGGATATTTTTTTATTGTTCTTTGATTGGAAATTTCAGAAAAGCAACCGTGCCCTTTCCTAAATTACTTTTAAGGTAAATTGAGCCCGAATTTTTTTCTATGAATGTTTTTACAATATAAAGGCCTAAGCCTGTGCCTTGGATTCCATTTGTATTTGATGCCCTAAAAAAGGTATTAAAAAGTTTTTTTTGATCGGACTTGGGAATACCTATTCCTTTATCTGTGATTTCTATAGTTACAAATTTTTCATCTCTAAAAAGATTGAGTAATACGTCGCCAGACCCTACAGAATATTTGAAGGCATTATTAAGAATGTTAAAAAGTGAATACTCCATTAGGTTTTTATCTGCAAGAACAGGAAATTTATCTCCTATTATATTTGTTTGCACTTTTCTTCCATCTTTTTGATTTGAATAGCTGGTTTCAATTACATTTAAACATACTTGTTTTAAGTCAAAATAAGTAGGTTGAAAATTAGTTTTTCCTGCATCATCTCTTGAAATAGTTAGTACAGTATTCATTAATTCAACTATTCTATCAATTTCATTTGTGATTGTGCATAAATGTTTAACTAAACGATCCTTGTTTGGAATTGATTGACCATCGAGATACATTTCGATTAATTCTGCACTTGTTCGGATAGTAGTCATAGGGGTTCTAAATTCATGCGATATAGTTGAAACCAAGTTCGTTCGCAAATCATTTAGTTTTTTTTCTTTCTTTAAAGCATTTTTTATAGATTCTTCCGCTTCCTTTTGAGCAGTAATTTCTCTTGTGCCAGAATGAAAACTTATGGGAATTCCGTCTACTTTTACTAATTTTGCTTTGCTCTCAAACCAAATGTAATGTCCGTTAGAGTGCCGCAGTCTTATTTGTGCGGCAATATCCTCTTGTTCAGAAAGAAAACCGTCAAGTCTTTCTTTTAATATATCAATATCTTCATCATGGGTAAAATCCAGAGGTGATTTCCCAATTAATTCATCTGGATTATAGCCTAAAAGATTATGTACTGATGGGGAAACATATTTGAACGTTGCATCAAGATTATGTAAACAAACGAGGTCTATTGTATTTTCTGCAAGCAGTCGATACATGTTTTTAGCCTCATTTAGCTGATTGTTTCTGGTACGGTTAACTTCTTCTAATAATTTTTCGTTTTCGATTTCTATTTTTTTTCTGTCGGTAATGTCAATAATTTGCGGTATATAGGTAATTTCGCCTTTATTATTTATTACAGCTGAGACATGCAAATTAGTCCAGACGATAGAATTATTTTTATTGATGAATCGCTTTTCAGAGCTAAAGTTCGAGACTAATCCTAAATCTAGTTTCTCTTTATTTGCTAGATCTTCTTCTAAATCATCAGGATGTGTGAGAGACATAAAGGTTTTGTTTCTTAATTCTTCCTTGGAATATCCTAATATTTTTGTTAGTTTTTCATTAGTTTCTAAATAATAACCGTTAACGTCAACAATGGCCATGCCCAGGCCAGAATGTTCAAAAGCTCCTTTAAATTGCTGTTCACTTTGTCGTAAATTATCGGTCAAATACTTCTCGAGTGACAAGTCTGTCATCGCACCAATCATTCTTGTTGCTGCTCCAGTTTTATCTCTTAAAATGTGGCCTCTTTCCTTGATGAAGGCATAGCTACCATCTGATTTTAAGTACCGGTATTCATGTGCCCATTTATTTTCAGTGGGATTTTTTAATATGTCTTCTAATTTTGTATTCAGTATCTTTAGATCCTCTGGATGAACCATAGCATCACAATCAATGGACATTAAAGCACCGTTTTTTTTCTTCAATCTATGACCAAATTTTCTAGAGTAATTTGATCCAACAGTAATTTCATCGGAAATAATATTCCAATCCCAAATCACGTCTGAGGTAGCTTCCATAACATATTTGAAACGTTCATTGCTTATTTTTATCGCTTCCTCTGTCTTTTTTTGTTTTGTGATTTCATTAAAAGAGCAAATGACATAAAGTAGTTGTTTATTCTCACCCAAAACTGGTACTGCATCAACTAATAGCCAAACTATATTTTTTTTCAGGGGTCTTTGAACTCCCATAACGATATTATTGACTGGTTTAAGTGATTTTAAAGCTAAAGTGACTGGTTGGTCCTCTTTTGTAAAAGTGCTTCCATCTTCATGAATTACTTTCCAAAATGGATTTAATTTAGTTTTACCTAAAAGCTGATCTTGAGTAAGTCCTAGTAATTGACAAGCGGCACTATTGTTATTTATAATTTCTGCTTCTGGTCCCTGAACTATAATTCCTACAGCTGTGTTGTTTAAAATGTTTTTTATAAGCTCTCTACTTTGGATAATTTCCTCTTGTATTTTTTTACTTTCTGTAATGTTTACACTAAAACCGATCATCATTTTAAATGTACCATCAAGATTAAAAACAGGCGTAAATTTCCTGTAATGATGTGTTGTTCCATCTTGCGGCGTATGTAAGGTTTCTTCCCAAAAGGAAATCGCTTTGTTACGTATTGCTGAGAGGAACCTTTCTCTGCGCTCAAGAGCAAAAGTTTGATCGCGACCTAGATATGTAGCATATTCAAAATCATCTTTCCCAATTATAAATTTACGAAGCTCATCATTTTTTATTGCGATAGGATTTAGATAAACATATTTATGATTGACATCAAAAACGACAACATCCGTAGGTAAGTTTTGTAAAATCGTTTCGTAAAAATCCTTTTGTTTAGCAAGTTTCTGTTCGTTATCTATAAATTCACTAATATTTGTGCTATTCCCAATAAAGTAATGTAGTTTATCTTTTTCGAACAATTGCAGGCGTGATGAAAGCCAGATATAATTACCATTTTTGCTTAAAATGCGGTAAACAATATCGATAGTATTTTTTTTGTCTACTTGTAAGGTATTTAGATAATCTTTAAACGATGTAAGATCATCGGGATGTATAAATTCTTTATAGTATTTTCCAATCACTTGGTTAACATCATGTCCTATGTAGGAAGTCCAGTTTTTAGAGACATAAGTGACTAATCCTTTTTTATTGATTTCAAATAAAATCTCTTTTGAGTTTTCTTCAAAGGATATGAACTTTCTTTTATTTCTCTCTAATTTTAGTTGTAAAGCTTTGTTTTGAGTAGATATTGAAATCATTGATTCAATTCTAGCAACAGAATTTTTAATCGTTTTTATTTCCAAGGAGCTAAGTTTAATGTCATCTGGAGATAAAATACAAAATGAACCGATGAACAAATTATTTACCTTGATGGGGAAACCGACAAAAAATGTAAAATTAGATCCATTTGTTTTTAGAACCTCATATTCTGCGTTATTGATTTTTTTTGAATCTTCAACAGCTATATTTTGGTTTTTGTATACAAAGCTATTGAAGCAAGAAATGCTATATGGATCATTTAAATAATTTAAACCTATTTTAGATTTTATAACTTGTCCTTGTTGACATTGCATTGATATAAAAGCATCTGAGATATTTACTATATCTGATAGAAAAGTAAGCATAATGTCAAATTCATTTCTAATGGTATCATCTAAAAACAAATCAAGATCTATCTTTGGTTTTAATGTAGTTGTTTGTTTTTCCATGAAATGTAACTTAAACTGATGTATTGATAATGTTTATTTAAAGTATTTGTCGTGAATTAACGAATATTTATAACATTGAAGTTAAATCAAAGGTTATGAAAAATTTTTGAATCAATCAAACTTAAAGTTAAGTTTTTAATAGAATTCACAAAGTATTTGTTTCGAAGTTTTATTTGACTACATCAGAATTATGTCGAGCGAAACTTTGTAACTTTGTCCACATAATTTAAACTCCATTTCAACTTGATTTCAAAAGCTACTATTGATACTGTTTTCGAAACTGCTCGCGTAGAGGAGGTTATTGGCGATTTTGTAAATCTCAAAAGAGCAGGAAGTAATTTTAAGGGTTTGAGTCCGTTCTCCGAAGAGCGATCTCCTTCCTTTATGGTTTCGCCAGCTAAAGGAATTTGGAAAGATTTTAGTTCCGGAAAAGGAGGGAACTCTGTTGCATTTTTGATGGAACATTCGCATTTTACCTATCCCGAAGCCATTCGGTATTTAGCGAAAAAGTACAATATTGAAATTGAAGAAACAGAACAAACTGATCAAGAAAAAGCAATTACCGATACGCGCGAAAGTATGTATTTGGTATCGGAATTTGCAAAAACCTATTTTCATAATACACTTTTAAATTCCGAGGAAGGCAAAGCGATTGGCCTTTCTTATTTTAAAGAGCGTGGTTTTACCAACGAAACCATCAAAAAGTTCAGTTTAGGTTATTCTCCTGAATCTTGGGATGCCTTTACCAAAGAGGCACTAGGAAAAGGATATAAATTAGAATTTTTAGAAGCAACAGGTTTAACCATTCCGCGTGAGGACAAACCTTTTGATCGTTTCAAAGGACGTGTGATGTTCCCTATTGAAAGTATGTCTGGTCGTGTTCTAGGTTTTGGTGGGCGAATTTTAACCAACGATAAAAAAGCTGCCAAATACTTGAACTCTCCCGAAAGTGAGATTTACCATAAGAGTAAAGTGTTGTACGGGATTTTTCAAGCCAAACAATCAATTGCCAAATTAAATAATTGTTACCTAGTTGAAGGATATACAGATGTGATTCAGTTCAATCAAGCCGGAATTGAGAACGTAGTTGCGTCTTCCGGTACGGCACTGACGCCGGATCAAATTCGATTGATTAACCGTTTGACCAAAAACGTGACGGTGTTGTTTGATGGTGATGCCGCTGGTTTACGCGCTTCTGTTCGCGGAATTGATTTGATTTTGGAGGAAGGTATGAACGTAAAAGTATGTGCGTTCCCTGATGGTGAGGATCCAGATAGTTTTGCCAAGAAAACACCTAATGATGAGTTGGTTCGTTATTTAGAGGATAATGCCAAGGATTTTATTCAATTCAAAGCATCGCTTTTGATGAATGAGGCCAAAAATGATCCAATCAAAAAAGCAGATTTGATTAGAGATATGGTGGGTAGTATCTCAAAAATTCCAGATCGCATTCAGCGTGAAATTTACATTCAGGAATGTTCCCGAATTATGGATATCTCGGAGCAAGTATTGCAAAGTACGCTCGCTCAGCTGATGCAAAAAGATATTGCTGAAATTGGTAAAAAACAAAAACAAGCTGAAGCTGGAGCGCCTAAAGCATTTGAAGTTGTTAAAAACGATAACCCAATTGCTACCGAAAAAGTAGATGTACTATATCGATTAGAGCGTAAAATAATTGAAATATTATTGCTCTATGGTAACCTTGAAGAGGAGTTTGAGGATGCTTTTCATAGAGCCAATGAAGAAGGTGAAATTGTGATTGTTACGGAGCGTAAGCTATATAAAGTGTATCAACGCATTTATTTGAGTTTGCAGGAAGATGAGGTCGAATTGGCAAATCCGCTTTTTCGAGGTATTTACAATGATTTAATTGTGTACTATCATCAAAATGAAAGTTTTACAATTGAGCAGTATTTGATGCAGCTGCATGCTGATTTTGCACAAGAGGTAACTGATATCTTGATGGAAGATGAGCAATTGGTCTTGCACAATTGGGTAGGGCAAAATATTTTTCCGAAATCAAAAACTGAAACAATTGCACAAGAAGTTTCAGAGACTATTTTAACTTTGAGATGGTATTTAGTAGGCAGTCTCATAGAAGAATTAAAAAACTCCCTATCATCTGAACCAGGTTCAGACAATACGGAGTCTTTATCTCTTGTGATGGATTATAATATTTTAATCCATTCTTTTTCGAAAAAATTAGGTAGAGTAATGTCTCGCTATTACTAAACGATCTCTAACTTTTTAGCTTTGTCAACTAAATCAACTAAGTTGGTTACGTACAGTTTAGTTAACAAACGCAATTTGTAAGTATTGATAGTTTTTTCGTTTAAGTTCAAGATTTTGG
>CAZMHK010000147.1:0-7501 GCA_964566045.1 uncultured Flavobacterium sp. | reverse complement strand
ACTTCCCTTTAACTTTAAAGAAATTCTCTAAATACTTAAATGACTTATATGTTAACCAAAAAGTCACAACAAAAACAATAAAAAAACATGACACAAGAAATAGACACTAACGAATTAGGAGAAGCAATCGTAAAAAAATTAAAAACTATTTACGATCCGGAGATTCCTGTAGATATTTACGAATTAGGCTTGATTTATGACGTAATGGTAAATACAGATTACGAAGTAAAAGTTCTTATGACACTTACTTCACCAAATTGCCCGGTTGCAGAAAGTTTACCAAAAGAGGTAGAAGATAAAATTAAATCTATCGAGCATGTAAAAGATGCCGAGGTTGAAATTACTTTTGACCCACCATGGAGCAAAGATTTGATGAGTGAAGAAGCCAAATTAGAATTGGGAATGCTATAATAAGTCGTAAAGTTGAAAGTCATAAAGTCTGAAAGTAAAAGACCTTATGACTTTTGACATTTGACTTTAAGACTTCAAACATGGAAGAAATAATCAACAAAGTAGCCAATAGTGCACTCGAAGTTTTCGATCTTGAGGATTATTATCCACAAGGGATTCGTACGCAAATTGACATCTCACAATGGCTTGCTGAAGGATTTTTACTAAGAGAAAAAGATTTTAGAGAAAGTCTAAAAAATTACGATTGGTCGCAATACCAAGATCATTACGTAGCCATACATTGCAGTACTGACGCCATAGTACCGGCTTGGGCATCTATATTAGTGGCAACACAGGTAGCACCTTTTGCAACAAAAACAATCAACGGAACATTAGAAGATCTTGAAGCTTCCTTATACGAAGAATTACTGCCAAAAATTGACTATTCCGTTTATCAAGGCAAACCCGTAATCTTGAAAGGATGTTCAAAAAAACCCGTACCAACTCGTGCTTATGTAGTTGCCGTACAACATTTACAACAAGTCGCCCGCAGTATTATGTATGGCGAAGCTTGTTCGGCCGTTCCTTTATTCAAACGTTCAAAATAAGGTCCTAATCGATAAAACTTGCCGTTTAACAACTTTTTTTGAACGGTAACGAAACGAATGTAATTTTGTATTTAAAATAAAAGATATGAAAAAAATTATACTCAGTATGTTGTTCGTTTCGGCCATTAGCTTTGCACAAGTAAACGAGAAAGAAAATTTAAAAAAAACAGAGGCTGCTGCTTCAAAAGTAGGAGCTGATAAACCGGACGGCTGGTTAAAAGCAGGTACCTTTTCGTTAATTGGAAACCAAGCCACGTTCAACAATTGGCTTGCAGGCGGACAAAGTAATATTGCTGCTAACTTATTAATCAACTACGATTTCAATTATAAAAAAGGAGATCTTAATTGGGATAACAAAGTAATTGTAGGCTACGGTATTGCTAAAATTAAAAATGCAAAAACTCAAAAAACTGATGACCGCTTGCTGTACAACTCTTTAGTGGGTAAAAAAGCGACTGGATATTGGTTTTACTCTGCGTTTTTTAATTTCCAAACGCAATTGGATTCTGGTTTTGATCCCGCTACTCAAACAAACAGAATATCTCATTTCTTCTCGCCAGCTTATTTTCAATTGGGACCTGGTATGATGTGGAAAAAAAGTGACACTTTTAAATTTAACATTGCACCTGCTACGTCGAGATTAATTGTGGTACATCCACATTTTACTTCGCCAGAAGCATTAGCATTAGCTGGAAGAACAACTTCTTTTGGAGTTGCCGAAGGCGAAAGCACCCGTTATGAATTTGGTGCCGCAGTAAATGGCTATTATAAATTTAATGTGATGAAAAATGTTTCAGTAGAACAAATTGCCAATTTATATTCTAATTATTTAGATAGTGCTAAAAATGTTGATATCGATTATCAAGTAAATGTGGTGATGACCATTAATAAATACTTATCAACCAATTTTACTTTTCAAACCATTTATGATGACAATGCCTTTCAAGGATTTCAAACTCGTCAAAATATTGGTTTAGGTGTTAACTATGGTTTTTAATTTATAAACTAATTCATAAAGAAACAGCCTTCTGAACGTTTTTCAGAAGGCTGTTTCTTTTTCGTACCATAATAGAATTAAATACGATATGATTAGGAATAATTTTAAGCTCCGACAATTAGTTTTTGATATAAAAAATAAACTCTCCAAAACATTTCCCTAATTGATAAATTGCTGTTACACTCAGTAAAACTGCATAAATCTTGTACTGCACTCTTATTTCTCCTTGAGTATTCATAACATTAAGCTTTTCAATTGCAGCACTAACTTTATTTTCTAATTTTCTCCTCTTTTTTTGAGTTTACTCAGTACCTTTTTTATGCACTGGTTATGTGCTTTTATTTAATTTGAAACTGTTGCACCATCCAATGTTTAGAATGAACTGTAAGCAATTCTTTTTTTAAACTTTCACTCCTCGTATCTAAGTATGAATATACTTTTAGAGGAACCGACTTAGGAAACTCCTGCAAACTTTTTGCTAACAACACACTTGATTCACTGAACTTACCAGCCGATTGTAAAGCTTCTACTTTATAAATTTTAATAATGACCGGCACAACGCCAAAAGTGCTTTGCAATTCAGTTTGCAAATCGTCTAACAAATTATTCTGAAAAGTAGCATCAGGTACTTTACCATTAACTGCTGTTTGGCTGATATGTTCCTGATACGCCAAAAATAGATTCAAGATATGGAGGTTTTTAGCATCTTTATCAGCATACAATTTCTGAATTCGCTCTGACATACTAGCTTGTAATTCACCTGATTCCGACTGCAAAATTTGTTCGTAAAAATCAGTTAATATATTAAGTACCGTTTGGTCTTTGGTATCAATTTTGGCGTCTTTTTTAATTTGTTGTACAAAGGAAATGTACTCTGCATTTTTTTGTGAAAATGAGTTGAGACTGAATAAAAGCAAACCTGCTAAAATAATTTTTTTCATGAATTTGTAATGCATAACTATGTTTTGGTTTAAATTTAAAAAATAAAGAATCTCTATATTTTTAGCCACCCACTGAATAACTATTTATGAACGAATAAATTATGATACTTTTATCAAATGTTATGTGACTAATTATCTCTTTTCGAAACTTGTCACCTGCTATTCCTTTGAATTTTTTGATTGCTTGCGCATGCGCTTCGGTCCGTACCAAAGCCAAAATCCGGTAACGGTAAAAATCAGCAACGCCAAACCCATCACCGAGCTGTAAACCACCTTCAATTCTCCGCCAGAGGCACCAAATATTTGATCTAAAAACGATCCGTCGTGAATGGTTTCAATAAAATCAGAACGCCGGCGCGCTACTTGCAAAAGCTTTCCAGTAGCTCCATCCAATTGTACTTCCCAGAAACTATCGGTAAATACAAATTTGACCATTCCTTTGTCTTTTCGAATATCGATTCGGTCTAATTCAAGCGAGAGTTGAGGATCAATTGAATCGTGTGCAATTTTACATGCCTTTTGATGCAAACTGTCTATCGGCAACCACTCTTTCAAATTAGTTGAGGTTCCTTTAATAGATTGTGGTAATAACAATCCGTTACTGTGTTTTTTCCAACCCAAAAACAAACCACTTAACGCAATGACAAAGAAAAACACAAAGAGTAATGCACCTGTTTTGCGGTGAATTTCTCTAAAATTTCGCAACAATTTTGCTTGATTTAGTCTTTTGGTGTTTTTTGTCATTTTATTGATATCAAATAGCTTTTAGTTTCCCAAAAATAATGGCCTCGCAAAGAGAACAAGAATTTTTAGGAATTCAAATATAACACAAATGCGACTTGCAACTGCATGCATTATTTCTCTTTTTGAGTGTATTTTATCTAAAAGCGATTACAATTTAAAACATAATGCAAACAGTAAACAAACTCTTGCATAAACTAAAATCAGAACCATAAATCTCATTTATTAAATGAATTGTTATTTATTGATATGTTTTTTTATTATATTCACAAACTATTAACCAAAAATAAACTAATATGGCATTTAAACTTTTTAGATTAGTACTCGTAACCGCTATTGTTTTCACCTCCTGTAGCAGAGATGATAGCGAAAACCAAACCGTTGCGGTAAATCCTTTGCAAAAAGATCCATTAACCACAACACAAATTAACACAACCATTAATCAAGTTTTATCTTCAAAGAAACAATTTCATTGGAGTGAAATGACGAGCCAAATGATTTGGAGTGCCGCTTTGCAGGGACAAAATTTAATCACAATTGGTTTTGGAAATTCTGAAACTGATTTTGATAGAAGTAAATCATCTAACAATCAAAAAATGCAAGAGGATTTACTGCAACTTATTTCTAAATATGAGGGGAAAGAAATCAAGGATGTTTTAGTTTCTTCGGATGCCTATTTGAATCTTATGGATGTTGTTATCACCAAACAAGAAACCGTTATTGCTTTAAGACAAAGCAATTTAATTCGATATGTTGAACCTGCTGATTATCGTTTTTTAGGCGATAAGGCAATCAGTCCTGTTGAAAGATCAAGCTCTAGTACAAGTTCAGGTTGTGGATTTGAAGCTTCTACTTTAAACTCGGCAGATTTTACTACCGTCACTCCTAATGCAAGAGTGCCTTGGGCATTTTACCAACATAATATTCCCTCAGCTTGGAATGTAAGCACCGGACGAGGAATTACAATAGGCGTTATCGACACTGGTACTTCACCACAGCAAACTTTACTAGGCTCTAGTTTTAACAACGGATTATCAACTGGTCGTACTATTCAAAAATTTGGAACATTTGTAGATTCTATTTGGCCATGGAGCAGCACCACAGATGGTCCTAGTGATTTATGCGGACACGGAACCAGTATGGCTGCGGCTGCGGCTGCACCTAGAAATGATAAAGGATTGCCTGTTGGGGTTGCCTATAATGCCAACTTAGTTACTTATAGAGCGGCAGAAAACGTATTACTAGAAGGCTACCACGAACAAAATGGCGTTAAAGATGCCTTTACAGGTTTAGGTAATAACCCGAATGTAAAAATTATATCTATGTCTATGGGATACATATTTTCGGTAGGGAAAATTTCTGATGGTGTAAAATACGCTCATAGCCGAGGCAAATTGATATTTTGCGCTGGAGGAACTTCTACAACATTCACCACTTTTGTTGGAGTTATTTTCCCGGCTTGGATGCCCGAAGCAGTGGCTGTAACTGGCGTTAAAGAAGGTACTACTTATCAAAAATGTGATGTTTGCCATACCGGAAACAAAATTGATTTTACCATTGCCATGCAAAGAGCAACAGGAGGAAACACAGTTCCTGTAACAAGTTACTACGACAATCAATCTGATTATGTGGGAGGTTCCTCTGTGGCTACTGCCACTACTGCAGGAATTGCAGCATTAGTTTGGGCCAAAAATCCAACTTGGACACGAGATCAAGTACTCACAAAAATGAAGCAATCCTCAAGATATTACCCAACTAAAAATCCTGATTTTGGACACGGAAACATTGATGCTCTAAAAGCCGTTCAATAAACTGTAAAAAAACAAAACCACTTAATAATTAAAAGATTAAGTGGTTTTTTTAAGTTCAATAATTTTGAATTTATAACAAAGTCGTAAGAGTAGTTTGTATGTCTTTCATATCAGCCGAAGAAATATCGGGGGTTACAACTTTAATAACTCCATTTTTATCCAAAATTAGGCTTGTTGGATAGGCATCAATTTTAAGTTTTTCTATCTGTTTACCTGAATTAGTAATATGCTTAAAATCAAACTTGTGCTTTTTTAAAAATACCTCAACCGCTGCCAAGTCATCAAAGGTAATGCTGATAAAGTTGACCTTATCTTTGAAGTTTTCTTTTAATTGATTTAATAGCGGAAGTTCTTCAATACAAGGAGGGCATCTGGTGAACCAAAAATTAATGTAAGTTGGTTTTCCTTCTAGATAATCTTTCTTGAAATTTTTTTGGTCATTGTCAGCATATTGCTCAATTTGAAATTTTGTTCCAATAAACTTTTTTGTGTCTCCCCAAGGATCAAAGCCGTCAGGCGTAACTGCCAAATCCGTAAGTCTTATGTAGTTTACAATGGAATCCTTTTTTTCAATTGTCTTTAAATTGACTTCTTCCAGTTTTCTGTTCTTCGCCTTATTGTCTTTGTAAACTTTGTAGTTGATGTCGCTCATCATATCTTCTCCATTTACTACGTAATATACTTTTTGAGCAAAACAATTTACATTAACAGTCAATAGTAATGCAATGGCAATTTTTAGTACGTTTTTCATATTGGTACGGGTTTTTAAATTGGGGATATTGATTAAAAATTATTTTTGACAAAATTTAAGTGTTAAAGTCAGATTATTAAGGGATTAAACCCATGGAGCACCAGAAAAGTTTATTTATTTTTTCTTCTTGCCATTACCATAATTAGAAGTAAACTCATTGCTATTCCGGCTGATAAAATTATTGTCTTTTTTAAGTCTATTTCTTCAGTCTTCTTTTTGGTAGCTATCTTTTTGGTTTTCAACTGTTCTTTTACATAATTTAATCTTTCGTCAAGTAAATCACTTTCTAATCCGTATTCTTGGGCTTTTTCAAAAATAGCCCTCGCTTTTCTAAATTCTTTTTTAATAATGGCTAAATTACCGATTTCGAATAAAAGCAATGCAGCAATTTTTTCTTTTGGTTTTATAAATGACAATCTTTCATTTAGTTGAAAATAAATTGATTTATAAAGTTTATCTATTTCCTTTTCATTTAGTTTTGTGATTGGCATTTTTTTATTTCCAAATGTTACACCTAAAATAAATTCAGAAGTATAAAATTTTTCACCGCTAATTTTTGCTTCAAGTATTTTTGCATGTAACCATTCTGATTCTTTGTGTGCTTTAGGATTAATTTTTATCGATTTATTTATCCATTTCAAAGCTTTTTCATTCTCACCTATTAATTCATAAATAGTTCCAATATTTGATGCTGTGGAATATCTATTGGGATTCGTTTTTTCGATTCTAAAATACAATTGAAGAGCTTCTTTGTACTTTTTCTGCAATATTAAAATTAGACCTTTATCGGATAAATAGGCAATATCTTTGGTCTTAGTGTAAAGACTATCTAATTCGAAACTCATTCTTTCAAATTGGTAATCAAAAAAATTATGTCCAAATGGAAGACCAACATTGGGGTCCATATAAAGATAACTACCATTTTTTAATAACTTTGATTCGCCATTTAAGCATGCCAATGCATTAAAATTTGACAATAAAAGTAGCAGTAAAATGAGCTTGACTTTTTTCATATTATTTTCTTTTTCTTTGGTAACTAAAATACAACTTGTATATCTTAGCTTCTCAGTGGCGTAATGCACTCAAATATATTAATTTTTTCTTACAAATAGTCTAAAAATCCTAAACGTCAATAATTCCCGCCAAGCCCTGCATGAAGGATGGAAGCGGTATCCTTTTTATATATTTTAGGCTACTAACCTCTTAATGGCTAGTAGCCTAAAATTTATAAAAAGATATAGCGAACAGCCTGACGCAGCTGC
>CAZMHK010000146.1:0-7694 GCA_964566045.1 uncultured Flavobacterium sp. | reverse complement strand
AAATGAAAGAGAAGGTACTCAATTACGAGTTTGGATGGACTTTTTCAGTAAACATTTTGATAACCTTGGGGATGACATTGAGTTAATAAAAAAAGCTTACATCCAACAAAACCTTATACAAAATCATTTTGACTACCAAGGACAAGGAATTCTAGAAATACTAAAAGTTGATAAAAATTTCTTAATAGAATTTGTTGAAAGTTTATATTCAGCAACTAACAGACATAGTCTTGGAGGCGACCATAGCGATATGAGTTATGTTTGGAATATAGAAAACATAGAAGAGACATTAATCAATGTATTCGACTTAGTAATTGAAAAAGATTTATACTTTGGCATATCAGAACACTATTGTAATGTTTTCTTTAGAAATCCAAAAGAAGAACAGAAAAAAAGAGCGGATGATTTTATTAGACAATACGTAATTGACAATAAGCACGATTATAAAAAAATGCAAATCGTTGTTGACATCATAAGACATTCAAGAAAAGTATTATTTGAAGAAATATTCCTATTATTTATTTCATTAAATCAAGATAAAGAAACTTTCAGTAGATTAATGTGGAGAGGAAACGGTGGAACATATTCAGGTGATGTAATTATTGGAGATATTCAAGCTTCAGAATGGAGAAATTTACTGGAAATAGCTAATAAATCAGCTGTAGGAATAAAGTTGATTCCAATAAAAAACTATATAAGTGAACAGATTGAATCTTGTTTAAGAAGCGGAGATTGGGAAAGACAGCGAAAGTTTTTGAGAAAAGATTATTGAAAAGCTAACACATAATGTATTCCAACTGACGCCCCCCGCTGCCGCACGAATCCTTTCGTGTGGTAGTTTGCTACAAATATTAATTTTTATATTCATAATAAAATTAAAGAATCGCACTGCCGGCGCTTATGAAAATTCCTCCTTCGTCGAAATGACAAAAAACATGCAAAATTTTCTAAAAACAAAAACCATGAAAAAATCAAGTTTAAGAACAAATCTTAAATTCCTTAATTTCTTAATGGTTTAAAAAAATGGTGCAATAGCTTACACCAAAATGTATTTTTGAATCACCTCGGCTACGCCGTGATTGTTATTCGAGGCAACAATAGCGTCACCTTTACAACGTAATTCAGGATCAACATTGTCAACCCACACGCCTAAACCGGCATATTCAATCATTGTTAAATCGTTGCCAGCATTGCCAACCGCGATAATTTCGCTTTGATGAATGCCTAATTTTTTCGCCAAGATTTTAATACTTGCCGCTTTGTCAATTCCGTTTTGGGCTACTTCCAAAAAAAAAGGTTTCGACATACTCACACTCAAATGTGGCATGGCAGCCTTTAAATCCTGCTCTACTTCTTTCAAGTAAGAAGGCTCTTCGAGCAAAATACATTTCACCGCCGATGATTGCACTGCATCTGTAAAACGAGGTACTTTATTATGCGCTAAACCGGTAATGTTTTTTTCAACTTCAATGTATTCGGAGTAGGTTTCGCTTATAATTTCACCATTCAAGTAAGTGATAATATGCGTTTTGCTTTTTACGCTGTAGGCATACAACTCATGAATTTGCTCTTGACTTAGCGTTTGTTCAAAAATTACGGTATCGGTTTTTAAATCGGTAATGACAGCGCCATTGTACGAAATCATGTAAGAGTCCTGCAACTGCAATTCCTCCGCAAACTGCACCATTGCAGGAGTAGGTCTGCCCGAAGCCAAAATAATGTGAACTCCTAGCGCTTTTGCTTTTTCAAGCATTAATTTATTTTCGTTTGAAATAGTATGCGCATCCGTAAGCAACGTATCATCTAGGTCTAAAACCAGCATTTTATATTTCATCCTGCCTTTTTTCAATGATTTAAATACTCATTCGGAATTCCTCGATAACCGGATTTACCTTTGCAAATTCTGTTTCTTGTACAAATAATTCAACTGCTTGTCCCGTAGTGCCAAAACCCGCCAAACGTGCCGATTGAATATTATTTTTTAGCAAAGTCTCTACGCCAATTGCTTCAATTTTTTCTTTAAGTGCCAATGCTAAAATTTCACTTCCTGAAAACACTTTCATTAATCCCATGCTATTCCTATTTATTTATTATCGTCATTATTTTCTTCCTCATTGTCTTCAGATTCTTCATCTTCGTCCTCTTCATCCTCATCCTCATCTTGATCTTCATAAAAATCAAATTCAAAAGGCTCAATCAACATTCTTTCAGCCATGATTTCAATTCGTTCTGTGAATTGCTCAGTGAAAATAATACGTTGGGTTTTATCGATACTGTTCGAAATGCGCATGATTTTAGTTTCGTGACGCAATTTCAAAATCGGGTCGGCATCGTCAAGAATAAACATTTTCAAGCGGTTCACGTTGTAACCTGCTGATGAAAACATTTCACTCAATTTATTTGGTGTACCAATCAATACATCAATGCCAGTCGAAATGTAATTCTTGTCGTAATCCATATCACCTTTGTCATGTACTCCATAAATTTCCAGATCAGTGTATTTAGCCAATTTTTCAAATTGTGCTACCATCTCGACCACTTTTTCTTTATCAGAAACAATGATTAAAGCGCGCGGCGACTCCTCAACTGAACCCACCAAACGCTGAATAACATTGATGACAATGGTAGTCGATTTTCCGCTGCCAGCAGGTGCAACAATAATAGCGTCGGCTCCACTTTTTAAGGTTCCAAAGGTTTCCTTCTGAATGTCATTTGCCTCTAAAAACCCATTGTCGATTAGGTTTTGCTGCAGCGTTTCGTTTATTTTTTTTAATTTCATTCTTTTTATATTGAAAGGTTCAAAAGTCAAAAAAATCAAATGATTAGCTCACTAATTTTTAAATGATTCAACCTCTAAATTATTTAATTATTTTGATGCAAATAGTTTGACATCATTCTCAGAAATTTCGCTTCCGCCAAGGATAATCAATCGCTCCACTACATTGCGCAATTCTCTGATGTTTCCGGTCCAATCGTATTCTTGCAAAAGCGTGATAGCAGCTGCCGAAAATTTCTTAACCGCATTTCCTTGTTCCGATGCTATTTTTTCTGCAAAATGAGCAATCAACATAGGGATGTCATCACGACGGTCGTTAAGAGCTGGCACCTTGATCAAAATGACTGCCAAACGATGATACAAATCCTCACGGAATCGGCCCTCAGCGATTTCTGTTTTTAAATCTTTATTGGTTGCAGCAACCACACGAACATCTACTTTGATATCCTTGTCGGCACCCACACGGGTAATCATGTTTTCTTGCAAGGCACGCAAAACTTTGGCCTGCGCCGAAAGACTCATATCCCCAATTTCATCTAAGAAAATAGTTCCTTTATCTGCCGCTTCAAATTTTCCTGCACGGTCTTTTACTGCTGATGTAAAAGCTCCTTTTACATGACCAAATAATTCGCTTTCAATTAACTCACTTGGTATTGCAGCGCAATTCACCTCGATAAGCGGGAAATTAGCGCGCTCACTTTTTTGGTGTAATTGATGCGCAACTAATTCTTTTCCGGTACCGTTTGGTCCGGTGATTAAAACTCTAGCTTCGGTTTGCGCTACCTTATCAATCATCAATTTGATGTGGTTGATGGCTTCGCTTTCGCCAATCATTTCGTAGTTTTTGCTTACTTTCTTTTTGAGAATTTTGTTTTCAACTACAAGTTGTTTTTTGTCTAAAGCATTGCGAACAGTATTAAGCAATCTGTTCAAATCTGGCGGTTTTGAAATGTAATCAAAAGCGCCCAAACGCATGGTATTGATTGCGGTTTCCATATCGCCATGACCAGAAATCATGACCATCGGAATTTCAGGCTTTATTTTTTTTACGGCTTCTAATACTTCAACACCGTCCATTTTTGGCATTTTAATATCGCACAAAACCAGATCGTAGTCGTTGTTTTTTATTTTCTCGAAACCTACAATTCCGTCTTCGGCCTCATCGACTTGGTAGGAATCGTTTTCTTCTGAAAGAATTTTAGACAGCACTCTTCGTATTGCTGCTTCGTCTTCGATAATCAATATTTTTGACATAATTCTAATTTTTTGTTGCCCAATGGGCTTGGTATTGTTACTAGCTAGCGTACACTAGTTTTCTTTAAAAACGTACTCCCTAGCCCCGATTGAAATGGAAATCCTTTACTGCGGCGCGATAGCAAAGCAGTAAAGATTGCAATGAAAAGCGGGAAACAGCTCCTAAAAATAGTGCCTAGCTTAATATTTTAGCCAACGGTACATTTCTTTCCACGTTGGTTTCTTGCCGTACATTAAAATTCCGATTCGGTAAATTTTGGCGGCAAACCAAACCACTGCAAAAAACGAGCCTAAAAGCAGCGTTATCGAAATTGCAATTTGCCACAAAGGTACGCCAAATGGGATGCGCATAAGCATTACAATAGGCGAAGTAAGCGGAATCATAGAAAAAACTACTGCTACGGCACCGTGCGGATCATTAATTACGGTAAAAAAGCCTACATAAACACTGAGCATGAGTGGCATGATGATAGGCAATAAAAACTGTTGTGAATCTGTTTGATTATCGACCGCAGCGCCAATGGCCGCATAAAAAGAGCTGTACAAAAAGTAACCGCCAATGAAATAAATGATAAACCCAATGAGAATACTAGCAATAGGCAGGTTCCAAAGTTCTTTGATGTACAATTGTGCCGTGCTGTTCATTTCCTGCTGCGCAGTCTGCATCATCTCTGGCGAAACGCTGGCGGTAGGACCTACATTGACACCAAAAAAGGTAGAAACTGCAAAAAATAACAATAAACCAAGTACGGCCCAAATACAAAACTGTAGTAAACCGGCAAGTGCTGTACCGATGATTTTACCCATCATGAGCTGAAATGGTTTTACGGAGGAAATAATGATTTCAACAATTCGACTGGTTTTTTCTTCGATTACGCTACGCATGACCATGTTGCCGTAAATGATGATAAACATCATGATTAGGTAGCCGAAAGCGCCACCAATTCCGATTTTAATTTCATTGATTCCTTTGACACTTTCTTCGCCAGAAACTTTAGTTAAATTGACATTGACCTTTGCTTGCGCTTTGTTGATGGCCAAAGTATCTAAGTTTGCTCTTACCAAATTGCTTTTGGTGAGACTTGTAGCAATAACATCTTGTATGTTTTTGACAAAGGTTAAACTTGGACTTTGGTTAGAAATGTATTGAATTTTGGTTTCAAAATCTTTTGGATTGTTCGTTGCAGGAACGTACAAAATGCCTTCGAGACTTTCCTTAGAAAGACTGTCTTTAAGAAATTGTAAATCGATAGCCGATAAGTCTTGGTATTTATAGGTTTCGCTTTTGGCATTGCGGACTACAAACTCTTTTGCAAAATTGCCTTGCACATCATGAATGGCAACGCGTTTGGTATCGGGTTTCATAGTGCTTAAATAGCCTACAAAAACCGCAATTCCTACAAACAGTAACGGACTTAAGAAAGTCATTACGATAAAGGATTTATTGCGGACTTTCGCAATAAATTCTCTTTTGATGATTAATGATATAATGCTCATTTAAAAATTTTGATTTCAGATTTAAAAACCAGAACCGTTTGGAGAGGTTCTTTACTTTTGGCTCACGGTTTGAATAAAAATATCGTTTACAGACGGGATTTTTTCAACAAAATGCGTCACTTGCCCACGCTGTGTGAGTAAGTGCAACAACTCGTTTGGCGCCGACTTGCCTATTTGAATCTCTAATTTTAGTTCTTGATTTAAAGATTTAAAATGAGCAGGGCTTACCGTAAACTGTTTTGTAATATCATACATTAGGCTTTCAACATTGTCTGTTAAAATACCCACTTCAAAGCTATTTGTTTTAAATTGACGTTTAACATCATCTAATTTTCCTTCGATCAACTTATTGGATTTGTGAATGAGTGCGATATGATCGCATAATTCTTCGACACTTTCCATACGATGCGTAGAAAAAATGATCGTAGCACCTTGATCACGAAGTGCTAAAATTTCGTCTTTTATAATATTGGCATTTACTGGATCAAAACCCGAAAATGGTTCGTCAAAAATTAAAAGTTTTGGTTTGTGTAAAACGCAAACAACAAACTGAATTTTTTGGGCCATACCCTTAGACAGTTCTTGAATTTTTTTGTTCCACCAACCTTGAATTCCTAAGCGATCAAACCAGTATTCCAATTGTTTTTTGGCCTCAGCTTTAGACAATCCTTTCATTTGGGCCAAATACAAACACTGCTCTCCTACTTTCATGGTATGGTATAAACCGCGCTCCTCAGGCAAATAACCAATGTATTGCACGTGTTTGGGTTGTAGAGGTTCGCCATCTAAAAAAACTTGACCTTGATCAGGCAAAGTAATTTGATTAATGATTCGGATTAAGGAAGTTTTACCAGCGCCATTAGGACCAAGAAGACCATAAATACTTCCTTTTGGCACGGCTAAAGAAACGGAATTGAGTGCAACATAATCGCCGTATTGCTTGACAATAGAATTGACTTCAAGTAAATTATTCATACGTTGTATTTAATTGCTGTAAATGTAAAAAAATTAGTCCTGATATGTAGCGGAACGGGCGCATAAAAAAACCCATCCGTGCTAAATAACAGGATGGGTTTGTTGGCGTTTATCAAAATACAATCAATCCAACTTAGATTGCGTTTGTATTATGAAAACATATCTTTTACCTTTTCAAAAAAGGACTTGTCTGATTTTTCAGGATTAGGGTGAAAGTTGTCATCGTTCATGTTTTTTTCAAAAAACTGTCTTTGTTCTTTGTTTAATGTTTTTGGTGTCCAAACATTTACATGAACTAGCAAATCTCCGTTTCCGTATCCGTTGATACTTGGAATTCCTTTTCCTTTTAAACGTAAAATTTTACCTGATTGAATGCCTTCTTCTAATTTTATACGTACTTTTCCGTTGATAGCTTCGATATCTTTAGAAATACCTAAAACCGCTTCAGCAAAGCTAATGTACAAGTCATAGTGCAAATTCTCACCTTCGCGTTTCAAGAAGTCATGCTCTAACTCTTCGATTGCTACGATCAAATCACCTGGTACGCTGTTTCCTGGAGCATCGTTTCCTTTGTTTGAAACTTTTAACTGCATTCCGTCAACAACACCTGCTGGTATTTTGATTGAAACCGTTTCATCTTCAAGAACCATTCCTTGTGAATCTGCGTCAGCTGGTTTTTTATCTAAAATTTGACCTGAACCATTACAAGTTGGACAAGTAGAAGCAGATTGCATACGGCCTAAGATGGTGTTCGTCACACGCATTACTTGACCTTGTCCGTTACAAGTATTACAAGTTTTATAAGTAACGCCAGCAGCTTGTACTTTACGTTTTACTTTTACTTTTTTCTCTACACCATTAGCAATTTCTTCCAAAGTCAATTTTACTTTGATACGAAGATTACTTCCTTTAGTACGACGATTTCCGCCGCCACCTCCGCCACCGAAGCCGCCAAAACCACCGCCAAAAATATCTCCAAATTGACTAAAGATATCATCCATATTCATACCGCCGTGACCACCGCCGCCAAAACCGCCAGAGCCATCAAAAGCTTGGTGCCCGTATTGATCGTACTTGGCTTTTTTCTGAGGATCACTTAATACTTCGTAGGCCTCAGCAGCTAATTTGAATTTTTCTTCTGCTTCTTTGTCTCCAGGATTTTTATCAGGATGATATTGCAACGCACTTTTTC
>CAZMHK010000145.1:0-7776 GCA_964566045.1 uncultured Flavobacterium sp. | reverse complement strand
TTGGGCAAATTATAAAAAAGGGAATCGAAATGCAGCAAGAAAACGAACTAACCATTTAAGTTATGGCAATAATTGTAAACCTAGATGTGATGATGGCCAAGCGCAAGATGTCATTGAACGAGCTCTCGGAGAAGGTAGATTTAACCTTGTCAAATTTATCCATCTTGAAAACAGGAAAGGCTAAGGCGGTTCGGTTTAGTACTTTGGAAGCTATTTGTAAAGCCTTAGATTGCCAGCCGGGCGATATTTTAGAATATTCGAAGAACGAATAAATACATAGGGCAGTGGTGCCGTTGTGAGTTTTGTTTTGAAGATGAGGTGGTTAGGTTTTGCTAATGTGGCTAATATTCGAAAAAAATTGATAATCACGCTTTTAAACACTACCTTTGCCACCCGAAACGGAAAAATAAGGTTTCGGAAAAACGAATTTTCAAATTATATTATGAATAACATTGTTGCGATAGTAGGAAGACCTAATGTAGGGAAATCGACCCTTTTTAATAGGCTGATACAAAGAAGAGAAGCTATTGTAGATTCAGTATCTGGGGTGACCCGCGATAGAAACTATGGTAAAAGCGAGTGGAACGGAAAAGAATTTTCTGTAATTGATACCGGAGGATACATAAAAGGTTCTGATGACGTGTTTGAGGGCGAGATCCGCAAGCAAGTAGAACTGGCTATTGATGAGGCCGATGTCATCATTTTTGTGGTTGATGTTGAGGAAGGCATTACGCCTATGGATGATGTTGTGGCGCGCTTGTTGCGTAAAGTGACTAAGCCGGTTTTGCTAGCGGTAAACAAGGTTGACAACGCCATGCGTGAGAAAGATGCCTTGGAGTTTTACAACTTAGGTTTAGGTGATTATTTTACATTTGCGAGTATATCAGGTAGTGGAACAGGAGATTTATTGGATGCTTTAATTGATGCTTTCCCAGTAAAACCAGAACCTGTTCAAGAGGAAGTGGTATTGCCTCGTTTTGCAGTAGTTGGGCGACCAAATGCGGGTAAATCAAGTTTTATCAATGCCTTGATTGGTAAGGAACGTTTTATGGTAACAGACATTGCGGGTACTACGCGTGATGCTATTGATACGAAGTTTGACCGTTTTGGGTTTGAATTTAACTTGGTTGATACTGCGGGAATTCGTCGTAAGGCTAAGGTAAAAGAGGATTTAGAATTTTACTCGGTAATGCGTTCTGTACGTGCTATTGAACATGCTGATATTTGTATCCTTGTAATTGATGCCACACGTGGATTTGAAGGGCAAGACCAAAGTATTTTTTGGTTGGCCGAAAAAAACCGAAAAGGTGTAGTAATCTTGGTAAACAAATGGGATTTGGTTGAAAAAGATACCATGTCAACCCGCGATTACGAAGAGAAAATCAAGAAAGAATTAATGCCGTTTACGGATGTGCCTATTCTTTTTGTTTCGGCTTTGACCAAGCAGCGTTTGCTAAAAGCATTAGAAGCTACGGTAAAAGTGTACGAAAACAGACAGCAGCGTATTGCAACTTCTAAATTTAACGAATTCATGCTAAAGGTAATTGAGGCCTATCCGCCACCGGCTACCAAAGGGAAATATGTAAAAATTAAATATTGTATGCAGTTGCCGACACAAACGCCTCAGTTTGTATTTTTTGCCAACATGCCACAATATGTTAAGGAACCGTACAAACGTTACCTTGAAAATAAAATTAGAGAAAATTGGGATTTTTCAGGAGTGCCAATCGATATTTATATTAGAGAGAAATAAAACTAGAAAACCACTTTGTAACGAAGTGGTTTTTTTGTTGTTACAGTTGCCAAAAGCCTAATATTTTATTCTTGGGCTTTTTTTGTAGGATTTGTCATATAATAATGGATTTGTGAGTTATTTGAAGTTTTCTATTGTTAAGAAAATTATTATGATTATTTTCGTAGAAGGAAGAGCTATTGTAATGACATGAAGATCAATCTATAATAAGATAGATTGGATTTGTTTCATAGTGTTTACATATTAGTTGACAGCAAGCGCCGGGCAGAGTAGGGGAAATCAAAAACTTTAAACAACTAAATGGAAATTATAAATTCTTTTTTCGCAAACATAAAGGATAAATTGACAAATCCTTTTTTTGGTACATTAATACTTGTATTAATTATACATCATTGGGAGTTATGGTTCTCAATATTTAATTTCGATCATGATTGTACCCTTAAAGATAAAGTGACATTCATAAAAACGTATGTTGAAAATAACTTAACAATTTCTTTATTTACTTGTAATATTGTCTCAGCAATAATTTTTATGTTTATCGGGTATTTAGTAATTGTAGGTACTCGAAGTCTAGTTATGTGGGTAGAGTTTTGGTTAATGCCTCTTATTACTGGGAAAATTGTTAACAAAAATGTAGTCAGAAAAAGTGAATTTGACGAAGTTGTAAAGGAACGAGAAGAATACTTTGACCAGTATGAAGAACAACGAAAAAATGTTAGATATTTTTCGAAAACAATTGATGACCAAACAGAACAAATTAAACAAAAAGATATAAACTTTTTAGAACAAACGAATACTATTAATAAAAATCAAAAGGATTTAGAATATTTAAATAGACAATTAGATAATTTAAAAACTGAAAATAAGAAAAACATTCAAAAAATAAGTGAAATAAATACAGCATTAAAAACATTAGAAAATGATAATGCAACAAAAATAGAGCAAATTAAAAAATATAGAAATCTATTCTCAAGTTCTGAAAATGAGCCGTTTTACTCTAGTTTTGACAAATTCCCTCCTGAAGTACTTAATAAGGTTAAAGAGTTAAAAGATAAAAACAAATGGGAAGCTTTTAAGTATGCTGGTAACTTTTTCACAAAAGGTGGATCAATGGGTGGTGAAATTTTGACAGAAATGATTGAATTGGGAATTTCATTTGATAGAAATACAAGAGAAGATTTCACACCATTAGGCGAGATTATTTGGAAATATCGAAATCTTTTCGAAAAAGAAAACGACGAAGTATATTAGTAATTGATAAAAGCCAGCTGGTAACACATGCTAAAAGTAATTTGGGTATTAGGCTTAATTTGACATTGGTTTTGTATTTGTGCAGATTGGGCAAATCCGCAGAATGCACTTAATTTCGTCTCAAACTACTTGAGGCATGGGAGCGTTAGTGGCTAACATAAAAAAAATGAACACAAATAAAAAAAATCAACATTATTTACCAAAATTTTATTTACGGAATTTTTCATTTGAAAATAATCGAAATCAAATAGGGATATTTAATATTAAAAAAGGTTTTTTTCACCAAACTGCACCGTTAAAGAATCAAGGTTCCAAAAATTTCTTTTATGGTCAAGATGGGGTCATTGAAGACAAACTTTCAAATTTTGAAGGACATTTATCAAAATCAATTAAACTAATCATTGATAATGTAACCGTGCCTAAGAAAAATGACATTGAACATTTTCAACTACTCAATTTTGTTGGTTTAACGGATTTGCGAAACCCAGTTTTAGTTGAAAATATAAAAAATGCAAGAGAATTAATGAAAAAGAATATTCTCGAATTACACCCAAATGCAGATATCAAAAAGTTAATACCAGAAATATCACATCAAAATGCTATAAATTTGGCATTATCTGGATTAAATGATATTGTAGACAATATTGTAGATTTAGATTTTAAGCTATTAATTAACAAAACTAAATTTCCTTTTATAAGTTCAGATTTTCCAGTTGTTAAATACAATAAATTTTTAGAAAATAAGAATTGGAAACGAGGAAAAACAGGATACGGAAATACTGGTTTGAAAATCTTCTTACCCATTAATCCCGAAATAACTATAATTCTTTTTGACCCAATGGTGTACAAGGTTGGTCATAAAACAAAAAGTAATTGGATATTAGAAAATGAGAGGGATATTCATCAACTAAATATGTTGCAAATTTTAAATTGTCTTGAAACAGTTTTTTTTAATGAAAAATGCACAGAACATTATATTAGAGGACTATTTGAAAAATGTAAAAATAAACAAAGAGCAAATCAACCAAAATCTAAAGTAAGTTATTTTTTAAAAAAAGGAGAAAAAATAGACACAAACAAAAATAAAAATTTAATGATTTTAGGCTCAACTGATTGTGAAATAAACCTAGACCTTAACGGTTTGAAAATACATTCAGGCTCAAAAAAAATTGATATGAGAGTTCATACAAACATATTAAGACCATTGCCAAGGTATCTGGCAATAAACAACCGCCAATAGCCGTTTAACGAGATTTTGGCAATAGGATAAAATTGCAAATGATTTTGTATTTGTGCAAATTGGTCAAATCCGAATAATGGGCTTAATTTAGTCATAAATCCGTCTTATTACCAGAACAATAATCCCGAAGAAATTCGGGATTTTTTTTAGGATTTATTTTTCCAATTCAAACGATGAAAAACACTCAATCGGATAATATCTCGATCAAAAAAGGCAACACCGCTCGATCGCCTTTGATAGCTGTTGAGGTAACCTAACTCATACGAAAAATGGTTGCTAGCTTGAAAATGTATCGCTGCGTAAATTCTGTTTTGGTCAAAGGTATTTTTACGGGTTGATTTCCCAGCATTGAACATGATTTCATCAGAGAGAATAGCTCTTAAAGCTTGGTTTTCTTTTTTCCAAAAGGTATAATCTCCTTGTAGGCGGTATCTAAAACGCCATGAAAAAGTACTTCCGGGTAGCAATCCCGTGGCATTTGCGTTGTGAATAAAACGTTCCTCTACTTGAAAACGCTGATTGAGTACTAGTTTTTTGCCGCTGATTCTCCAAGTCAAGTCTTGTTGCCCGCGGTATTCCGGAATTCTAAAGTCGGGATTGATTTCGGGTACTTGTGTAGTAACCGAAAAATGAGCCAAACCAGCACCTGTTTCTAAATGGCTGTTTATTCTGTAACGTCCTTGCACACGCAACACATAAACATTTTGCTGAATGGGTTTTGTGAAAACTCTGTTGTCAATTTCAGAATGTAAAGACCATTTTTCACTCAACAGCAATTGGTTGTAATAGCGCGTCCAAACAATACTTTGATGGTCTACTTTTTTTACGGTTTGTGCTTGTAGCCCCAAACACAGTAGTGTACAAATGAAAAGGAATTTATGAGTCATTAGTTTTAAAAATGGTTGCAAATGTACACAAAGTCAACCATTTTAAAGTATTTACGTATCTGTTGATTTAATTCTTTATGGCAAAAAAACAGCACCGTCAACCTATTTGGTAGCGGTGCTGTATTATAAAAGGATAAAGTTGCTGTTTACAACGAATACTTCAAGGTAATTCCGTACGTTCTTTGATCGCCTAAAACACCAGCATAATGTCCAGAATTTCCGCCAGCTGGTAATAATTGCTCAAAGTAATCTTTGTTCAATAGGTTACGACCCCAAAAGTTTACAGATAATCCTTCGGTTGCTCTAAATCCGAAACGACCGTTAAAGATAGCATATCCTTGAACCACCAAGTATTTTGAAGCTGACGGACTTGATGAAAATTCAGAACGCGCATAAGAGTCAATTGCTATAAAGAATTTACCTAGGTTGCTAAAAAACTTAGCTGATTTGGTATATTCTCCACCTAAACTTCCGGCCCATTTTGAAACGCCTGGCAAAGTGCTTCCAGACACATCTTTGAAAGATACAGGAGCTCCCGTTTCTTCAAGCGGTAGCGGAGCATTAGTGAATTTAACATATTTACCATCCGTGTAACTCACAGCCCCGTTGAAGGCAAAATGTTCATTGATTACAAAACTAGCATCAACTTCGGCACCTCTTACATGTACTTTGTCAGCATTGGCTAGGTAACCACGATTAACTCCTAATTCAGCTGCTTGTACATTGGTTTGGAAATCTTTGATATCCGTATTGTATAAAGTCAAGTTTAAAATAGCTCTTTTAAACGGAGAGGTTTTTATTCCAACTTCATAGTGATTTACATCTTCGGGTCTAATAACAGCAAGATCAGCCAATGTTTGTCCTGCAGCAGGAGTGGGCAATCCGGCTACATTTACACCCACTGGTTTGTAACTTTTAGCATAAGTAGCGTAGCCATTAATTTTATCAGTCGCTTTGTAATTTATCGTTACATTTCCTGAAAAGTCAAACTTGTCTTTGTTTGCAGAGAAGGTTTGGTTGGTGTACACCGCTCTTTTTATTGCCAATAATTGCGGATCGTTGGTTTGTAAACCACCGTACGTTTGACGGTCGTAATTTGATTCTTTTTTGTCATAATTGTAACGTAATCCCGGTAGAATATGCAATCTATCGGTAACTTGCCAATCTAATTGACCAAACAAAGCAGCACTTACAGATTGAATGTCAGCAATGGTGCGTATTCCGTAGCCTTCAAGCAATCCTGGTTCAGCCCATCTAGCAAGCGGTACAGGAGTTGAAACCCCATTATTGTTGTAGTTTACCGGCGATTGAGAAAAACGCCATTGTGCATTCCCAGATTCTTCTGTTCCTCTAATTTTAACCGTTTGATCGATAAAAAAGGCACCAATTACTCCGCTTAATTTAGAAGACACTTGTCCTGCATAGCGAATTTCTTGTGTCAACTGCGTATGTCTGGCTGGATTTTGTGATTTAGCCAAAACTTGAAGTCCTGTAAAATCTCTATCGTTTGAAGGATCCCAGTTCCAAAAGCGCCATGCAGTAGTTGAGGTCAAGGTTCCATTACCTATTTTTGTATCTACGTTAAGCGATGCTCCACCTAAATCTTGTCCAGAACGCCAAGGTGTATCGTGGTCAATTTTTCGGTCAAAAGCATTTCTGCTTGGGAGTTGGTAATTCAAATCGGCAATGATAGCTTCAAATTGACGGTATGCGGCTCTTTGCGTTGGTGCTACACCAGCAATGACTTGCGCATATCCATCAGGACGTTGTGTAGTGATATCAGCTGCGAATAAAATATTTGTATTTTCAGAAGCATTGTACAATAATTGGCCTCTGATTCCTTGATTATTTAAAGTATTTGTAGGTCTTCCAGTAGCTACGTTGTCAATTAATCCGTCTCTTTGTGTTCCAGAAAAGGAGATTCGACCAGCCAGTTTTTTACTTAACGCACCTGTTATTGATGATTTAGCTTGCAAGAAACCGTAATTTCCGTAGCTTACTTCAAAATCAGCACCAGCTGTAAAACTGGGTCTTCTGGTGGTAATGTTAAACGCTCCTGAGGTGGTGTTTTTACCAAAAAGCGATCCTTGTGGTCCACGTAATACTTCGATGCGGTCAATGTCTACAAAGTCTAAAGTAGTGGCTGCTGGACGTGCATAATACACACCGTCAACATAAAAACCAACACCAGGATCAATCCCATCATTAGTGAGTCCGTAAGGCGAACCAAGTCCTCTAATGTTGATACCCGTATTTCTAGGATTTGAGGAGTACAATTGTACCGAAGGAATCAATTCTTTCACACGATTTACGTTGAAAGCGCCTGCTTGTTCCGCTTGTTTTCCGGTTACTACAGATACAGCAATTGGTATGTCTTGTGCTTTTTCAATTCTTCTGCGAGAGGTAACAACCACTTCAGAGAGTACTTTTTCTTCTCCGTACGAAATGATAATTTCCAGCGGTTTAATATTGGTAGGCAATTCGGTGATTTTAATTTCTTTGGTATTATAGCCTGCATATTGCACGATCAGCGTGAAAGGAAGTGACTTTGCTTCAATACTGAAAGTTCCATCAGCAAGTGTTGTAGTAGTGTTTGTGGTGCCCTTTAGAACGATGTTGACACCTCCAATTGGGGAATCTTGTTC
>CAZMHK010000144.1:0-7813 GCA_964566045.1 uncultured Flavobacterium sp. | reverse complement strand
GAGTTAATTACTACCTATCAAAAAGCGGCACAAATCGCTCGCGAAAATCATATTCCGGTGTTAATTCACGTTAATGAACTAACACAGCCTCAAGGACACTCTAGTTCAGGATCACACGAGCGTTACAAAAATGGTGATCGTTTGGCTTGGGAAAGAGAATTTGATTGTATCCGTCAGATGAGATTGTGGATGATTGCGATTAATATTGCTTCGCCAGAAGAAATTGATGCAATCGATGCACAAGCTAAAAAAGACGTAATGGAAGCTAAAAAAGCAGCATGGAATGCCTTTTTAGAACCAATCATTGCCGATCAAAAAGCTTTAGTTTCATTATTGAATCAAATTGCTGCAACTAGCGCCCACAAAGAAACTATCACCAATTATGCAAATGAGTTAAATGCTATTAAATCTCCTTTGAAAAAAGAGATTCTAGTAACTGCTCGTAAAGTATTGCGTTTAATTACTGCTGAAAGTGGAAAAGCCGCTTTAGCTAATTGGATTACCGAGTACACTCAAAAAGAACAAAAGAATTTTAGTAGCAATTTATTTTCAGAAACTGAAAAGAACGTTTTCTCGGCTCAAAAAGTGTTGCCTGTTTACGCAGAAGATGCCAAAGAAGATACTGATGGCCGTATGATTTTGCGTGATAATTTTGATGCTATTTTTACGAAATATCCAGAAACTTTAATTTTTGGAGAAGATGCTGGAGCCATTGGTGACGTTAACCAAGGTTTGGAAGGCATGCAAGAGAAATACGGTGAACTCCGTGTTGCCGATGTTGGAATTCGCGAAGCGACTATTCTTGGGCAAGGTATTGGAATGGCTTTACGTGGTTTACGCCCGATAGCCGAAATTCAGTATTTAGATTATTTATTGTACGCTATTCAAATCATGAGTGATGATTTGGCTACCTTACAATACCGTACAGTTGGTAAACAAAAAGCACCACTAATTATTCGTACACGCGGTCACCGTCTGGAAGGGATTTGGCATTCAGGTTCACCAATGGGAATGATCATCAATGCTGTTCGCGGAATTCACGTTTTGGTTCCTCGTAACATGACGCAAGCTGCTGGTTTTTACAACAGTTTGTTAGAATGTGATGAACCTGCATTGGTAATTGAATGTTTGAACGGCTACCGATTGAAAGAAAAAATGCCTTCAAATTACGGTGAGTTTAAAACTCCAATTGGTGTAATCGAAACTTTAAAAACTGGAAACGACATTACACTTGTTTCTTATGGTTCTACGCTTCGATTGGTGCAACAAGCCACGAAAGAACTTAGCGAAGTAGGTATTGATTGTGAAATTATCGATTTACAATCTTTATTACCTTTTGATGTTAATCAAGACATTGTAAAAAGTATTCAAAAAACAAATCGTTTGATAGTAATTGACGAAGATGTCCCTGGAGGAGCTTCAGCTTTTATCTTGCAACAAATTATAGAACAACAAGACGCTTACGCTTACCTAGACAGCAAGCCTCAAACACTTACCGCTAAAGCGCACCGTCCGGCTTACGGAACTGACGGTGATTATTTTTCGAAACCATCTGCAGAGGATATTTTTGAAAAAGTTTACGATATGATGCACGAAAGCAATCCTGCACTTTATCCAAGTTTATACTAAGAACAATAAACTAATACCACAATGTCCCAATTTGCTACTTGCAGATTGGGACTTTTTTTTAAATATCATTTGAAGTAAAACTATTTTTAATGCCGATAGCTACTTGAACAACAGTTAAATAAATAAGAGTTATCATTTAAAGCTGTACTTTTAATGAAAAACAAATCACATGGAAAAATTTGCATTACTAGCAAGATTAGAAGCCAAACCTGGCAAAGAAGAAGAAGTTGCAGCTTTCTTAAAAAGCGCCTTGCCCTTAGTTCTTGATGAACCTGAAACCGTAAATTGGTACGGATGGCAAATTGGTACTTCTACCTTTGGAATTTTTGATACTTTTGAAACCGAAGAAGGAAGAAAAGCACATTTGGCCGGAAAAATTGCTGAAGCATTAATGGCAAATGCTGGTACATTATTAGCTCAAGATCCAGTCATAGAATTTGTAGATTTATTAGCTGTAAAATAGAAATACACTTGATTTTATTAGAGTAAATAGGGCAACCAAACTTAAAATCTGCAACAATAAAATCTAAATTAAATGTTATAATGCCAACGTATATTTTTATGTTGGCATTTTTTATTTAAATTTAAACATTATAAAAAATAACGCATGAAAACCTTAGAATCCCTATTTCAAGAATTAGATAACATCAAAGTAATTGACGCTTCAATTGATTACCAATATTACACTCCACTAGACTTATCCCCTTCTAACAGCGATTTAGATCACATTAAAGACAGTAATTCAACCGATTTTGAAATTTACATCGAAAACCTTTTGCAAAAGCGCAATGCTAAAGTAGCTTATGGTGGTTACAATGAAAAACGCAATTTGTACAAGCGAAGCGAAAAATTCAATGATGAAACTACTGATGAGCGCAACATACACCTTGGTTTGGATTTATGGATTAAAGCAGGCACTCCCGTTTTAGCAGCTTTAGACGGACACATTCATAGTTTTAATTACAACACGGGTTTAGGAGATTACGGGCCAACCATTATTTTAGAACATCAAATTGAACAGCAGAAATTTTATACGCTCTACGGGCATTTATCTTTAGAAAGTATTAGTCATATTGCCATTGGCGATGCTGTTCAACAAGGAAATCAAATTGCTACTTTGGGCGATGCAAGTGTTAATGGTGATTACGCTCCGCACTTACATTTCCAAATCATAAAAGAAATTCCGAATGCGACCGGAGATTACCCTGGTGTTTGCAGCAGTAAGGAACTCGACTTTTATTTGAGCAATTGTCCAGATCCCAATTTATTACTTAAAATTTATTAAGATGAAAAAAATAGTTTTATTTCTTGTTTTAGTCCTATTCATAATAGGTTGTAAAACAAAGAACACCGCCACAGTGCCAGAAATTAAAGAAGGGAAAAAAGTAAAAATTGCTATCTCTGCGATTAATGATAGTCAGCAAAATAAAGCTTACGAGTTGGGTAAAAGAGTGCTTAACACTTGTAACACTTCAAAATTTAAGCCTTTTACAACGGCAGAGGCTACTGCCTCTGTGATTAAAAACACAACCGAAGCACGCTTAACAAAAACGTGTACCCGTTTTAGACAATATTATGGTTCTTTTATTGATTTGCAATTTGTAGAAGCGTACGTTAACAAAGCGGATCAAAATACTATTTACAGATACAAAGCGCAGTACACCAAAAAAGTAGCTAATAAAGAACTACGTATTAATATGACACCTGATAACAAAGTTTCAGCTATAAAATCACTTGATTGGGTAGATTATTTCTCTATCAATTAATTAACAAGTGGTATATCTTGCAACTATAATTCGCCGGATTCTAGACCGATTTTGTTTTGTTAAATAGCGCTACAATTAATTGCGCATTTTACTGATTTTATCCATATTAACAATTTTTAAAACACTTCCTTTTTTTTCAATTAACCCTTCGTTTTTGAACTCAGTTAAGGTACGGCTTACTGTCTCGGTAGCGGTGGCGGTTAGTGCCGCTAGGTCGTCTCTACTAATGCGAATGGTTGTATCGTGTTTAAACAAGTCTACAATAGCCTCTGCAATTCGTTTTCTTACCGATTGATAGGCCAATTGCAACAAAGAATAATCTTTGGTAAGGATTTCATTGGATAAAATATTGAGAAACTTTTTAGACACATCAGGATACAATCGTAACAACTCATCAAACTGCTGCTTCGAAAAGAAACACAAATGACTCTCCTCCAAAGCGGTTGCAGTATCATTGTACAAGTGATTTGAAAGTAACGAATTAGCACCTAAAAAATCATCCTGTCGATAAAAAGCCGTTATAAGCTCGCGACCGTCTTCGGTCATTTTTGTGGTTTTTATTTTTCCTGAAAGTACCAAATAGATTCCTAAAGGACTATCGCTTTCGTAATGTACCACCTGATTTTTTTTAAAAATCCTGCTTTGGCTTTTATGAATCAATTTGCTTAATTCGGCTAAACCGACTTTTTTAGGAATATCTGAAATATCCTGTTCTAATGATTGCGAATAAAACTGTTGCTCTTTGAGTTTTTTGTTCAATCTAATTTCAATAGCATTTAATAATTCTAAACGTCCGAATGGTTTTACCAAATAATCATCAGCTCCCATCTCCATTCCCTTGCGTAGATCAGCTCTTTCAGACTTGGCCGTTATAAAAATAAAAGGGATTGAAGAAGTTTTAGCATTTTTTGCGAGCAAATACAATACGCCGTACCCATCCAAATCAGGCATCATGATGTCGCATAAAATCAAATCAGGTACTTCAGCAATTGCCAGTTCTACCCCTTCGATCCCATTTTTTGCTAAAACCACTTTATAATTAGCTAATTCTAATATTTCAACGATACTTTCTCGTATGTCGTTATTGTCTTCTATTACTACTATTTTTCTCATAATTTTGAAAATGTTAGTGTGAATATTGATCCCTTTTCAGTTGAACTAGAGCAACTTACTTGTCCGCGCATTAAGGAGATGTAACGCGCTACAATGTTTAAGCCAAGGCCAGTTCCGGGAATTGTTCCTGTATTATGAGCTCTAAAAAAAGGTTCAAACAAATGAGGTTGATCTTCAATGGGAATTCCTATTCCGTGATCTTTCACTTTTATAATACATTGTTGGTCATCGATCTCGGTTGTTAATGCAATACACCCCGTATCATTGGAATATTTTATTGCGTTTGAAATTAGGTTGATTAAACAATTTTTCAGTAAGTTTTTGTCCAAGTTAATTTCTTGTACTTCACCTGAATGTGAATAGATTATTTTTTGTTTTGGCTTGGCTAATAGTTGCATTTCTTCGGTGATTTCAGCCGCTAATAGTACCAAATCGAAACAAGTTTCTCGGGGTACTACTTTACCTATTTCTAACTGTTCGATGTATAAAAAATCGTTTAATACCGTTGTTAAATTAGTTACAGAATTGACTATTTTACCCACATGTTTCGTAATGTTGGCATTACCGTAGGCCTCGGCATATTTTTCTATCAGTGAGGCCGATAAATGCACGGTACTCAATGGAGTCCTAAATTCGTGCGAAGCCATTGATAAAAATCTGTTTTTTAAGTGACTCAGCGTTTTTTCTTTTTCTAAAGATTGACGCACTTTTTCGCGCGATTTTTCGAGTGCTTTGATAGTTTTATTGAGTGTTTTTGTACGTTCTTCGACCAATTCTTTTAAATGCGAAGCGTATTCTTTTAAACGTGCTTCGTCTATTTTTTGCTGTGTCAAATCGTGAATAAAACCTATGAATATTTTCTTATTGGCATACTCGACCTCGCTTACTCCTAGTTTAAATGGAAATAGCGTTCCGTTTTTCGCTTTTCCAATCAATTCTCTTCCAATTCCTATAATATGGGCGTTACCAGTTGCTTTATATTGTTTCAAATAAAAGTCATGTTTTTCTTTTTCAGGCATTGGCATCAACATAGAAACTTTGTTTCCCAGCACCTCAGCCTCTCTATAGCCAAACAATCTACAAGCTGTTGGATTAATAGATGCTACAATTCCATATTCATCAATGGTGATGATTCCGTCAATGGCGTTATGTACAAGAGCGTGCATTAGCGAAGCTTTTTTCATAACAATTGGGTAACCAAAAAGGATCGGTTAATAGTAAAGGTACGCCAATTAGTACGTTTTTGGTTCAAAAAGTGATGCATGTCACAATTAGCACCGCGAGCCATCATGTGTTGCTAAATTTTATCTATGGAATTTACAAATTCTTTATTACTAAATGAAAAAGCAATGTTAAGGTTAAAAAAATCAACCTCAACAGTCAATACTACTTTAAAACCTATGCAAAAAATTGGTCCTTCTATAGATCATTCTACCGAGAGATTAATACTCTGATTTTTTGTATTTGAAAGTGTTGGGTATCACTTATTACGATGGGTCACATCATTTTATACTCACATAAAGAGCCCCAACTTTGCTTAAAGTAACAATCTAATGTCTCTTAAGGTAAGTGACTTTTAGAAAAGTAATTAAATATATTTTCGATGAAAACAAATGAAGAATTACAAAAAGACGTTCAAGATGCTATTAAATTTCAACCCCTTTTGCAGGCAGCTGAAATAGGTGTCATTGTAAAAAATGGTATCGTAACGCTCACGGGAGTAGTTGATGGTTATTTTAAAAAGACTGAGGCTGAAAATGCTGCAAAAAATGTTGTGGGTGTCAAAGCCGTGGTCGAAAATATTACCATTAAGTACAACAACTATTCTAAAACAGACAGCGAAATTGCCGAAGAAGTCCTAAAGGCATTAAACGAGAGTTGGTCTGTTCCAAAGGATAAAGTACAGGTAAAGGTAGAAAATGGCTGGGTTACTCTTGAGGGAGAACTGCCTTGGAACTATCAAAGAGAGGCTGCAAAAAGTACGATCAATTACTTACAAGGTGTAAAAGGTATTGCCAACCAAATCAAAATCAAATCAGAGGTTCAAGATGCGATCGAGAAAAAAGATGTTGAAAAAGCCCTTGAACGTCATTGGTCTATCAATGCCGAAGACATTCATGTAAAAGCAGAAGGAAGTAAAATTATTTTAACTGGAAACGTTACTTCCCTTTACCAAAAAGAAGAAGCAGGAAAAATTGCATGGAATACACCGGGAGTTTGGACCGTTGATAACAAGCTTGAGGTAGAGTACGACTATTCTTATATTGACTAAACCAAAAAGATCGGGGAGTTAAATGCTTCCCGATTTTTAAATACTAATTTAAAACATACTGCTATGAAAGTACTTTTTTATGCCATCATATTGACCTCAATGACAACCACAATTTTGATGAACACATTGGGAAAAAAAATTAAAAAGCTAAAAGCTGCGAACAATCACTGTTTGTGTCAAGACAAAAATTGTGAATGCAATTAATGATTCATAATTGTTTTAAAAACTAGTAAGCAATCGTCTGTTAGTTCTTTAAACATGAAACCTTTAATTCTATTGTCATCGAAAAAAAATCAAATATCAGAGGGAAGTGCCCTTTTTTACAAAGCAAATGATACAAGTCAAAAAAGAAGGGATTATATTAAACAAAACCTCATTGCCTTTTGAAAATGAAGGTGTGCTGAATCCCGCAGCAATTCGAGAAGGTAATTTTGTACATCTTTTATATCGCGCCGTTAGAATTGGCAATCATTCTACTATTGGTTATTGTCAATTAGAAGGTCCGTTATCAATGGTAAAAAGAAACAAAACTGCCTTGTTAATTCCTGAATTTGACTATGAAAGTCATGGTTTAGAAGATCCTCGAATTGTAAAAATTGAAGACATTTATTATCTAACCTACACCGGTTTTGATGGAGTAAATGCATTGGGTTGTCTAGCGGTTTCTAAAGATTTAATTCATTTTGAAAAAAAAGGAGTCATTGTTCCGCAAATAACGTATGCTGAATTCGATGAGTTAGCAGAAAATACGAGTCCAATCAATACCAAATACTTCCGTTATAACGAGCACATTGGTATTTTAGAATCAAATAAAGAGAAATCACTTGTTTGGGACAAAAACGTTATTTTTTTTCCTAGAAAAATTGAAGGCAAGTTTTATTTCTTACATCGCATCAAACCGGATATTCAAATTGTGGTTGGTGTTGATGATTTAGAGGATTTAACAGCTACCTTTTATCAAGAATATTTAAAACATTTTAATGATTGTGTGGTGCTTAGTTCCAAATTTGATCACGAAGTTAGTTACGTAGGT
>CAZMHK010000143.1:0-7823 GCA_964566045.1 uncultured Flavobacterium sp. | reverse complement strand
GGTTATGTTTCTTTTGGAACAGAACACGCCAAAGGCAGAAAAGAAGGAGATTTAAAAGAATTTTGGCATTTTGGACAGTATGTGTCTGAAGATTCAAAATACGCTGCAGAGTATCCTGAAAATGTTGAAGTAAAAGAATTACCTCGTTTTAATGTAGTAGGAAAAGAAGCCTACCAAATGTTAGAAAAAACAGGTGTTTTTGTATTAAGAGCATTAGCATTGCGATTAGGATTAGATGAATTTTATTTTGACAATTATGCCAAAGATGGAAATTCTATCCTAAGACCTATTCATTATCCTCCAATTACATCAGAGCCTGAAAACGCTATTCGTGCTGCGGCTCATGGTGACATCAACTTGATTACGTTGTTAATGGGTGCTCAAGGAAAAGGGTTACAGGTGCAAAACCACAACGGGGAATGGATTGACGCTATTGCTGAGCCAGACGAATTGGTAATTAATGTTGGTGACATGCTATCACGTCATACCAACAACAAATTGAAGTCGACTATTCATCAAGTTGTAAATCCGCCACGTGAATTATGGGGAACTTCTCGTTACTCCATTCCGTTTTTTATGCACCCAGTGAGCGATATGCCATTAAATTGCCTAGAAAACTGCATCGATGCTGAAAACCCAAAACAATTTGAAGACATCACTGCAGGTGACTATCTTTATGAGCGTTTGGTTGATTTAGGATTGATCAAAAAATAAATTTTAATTCAATAGTTCAAGAAAGACATCGAGTTCGCTTGATGTCTTTTTGTTTTTAACTAGATAGAAATTAAACGTTTTTTAAACTTAATTTACCTTAAATTTCTTAATGGTTAAATAATCAATAATTATAAAGTTATGGACTTACAAGACCAATTAAAAAATCTATTCCCAGATCACGAACCCTTGCCAGAAGAGGTTGTAGCACCTGAACCCCACGAATTATACGTTCAAAAAGAGCCAATGATCTGTAAATTTGAAAAACGTAAAGGAAAAGCAACCACCATCATTGAAGGTTACGAAGGTACGGACGAAGATTTTAAAATCTTAGCCAAAGAAATTAAAACCAAACTGAGCGTGGGTGGCACATTCAAAGAGGATGCTATTATCATTCAAGGTGATTACCGAGATAAAATAATGGAAATACTAAAACTAAAAGGATTCAAAGTAAAACGTGTTGGAGGATGATAGTGAGCTGTTTGCAGTCTCAGTTTTAATATTCAGTTGAGCAACTTGAAACCTTAAATCTTTAACAAAAAAAATAATGATACAATCATCAGAATTAATATTAAATCCAGACGGTAGCGTTTACCATTTGAATTTAAAACCCGAAAATATTGCGCACGATATCATCTTTGTAGGTGATCAAAACCGCGTAGAAAAAATCACTCAATTTTTCGATAGTATTGAATTTTCGACTCAAAAAAGAGAATTCAAAACCCAAACCGGAATTTTTAAAGGCAAGCGCATTACCGTGATGTCTACTGGTATTGGTCCAGATAATATTGACATTGTAATCAACGAGCTTGATGCTTTGGTAAACATTGATTTAGAAACGCGTCAGCCAAAAAAAAATTTAACTTCCTTGAACATCATTCGTATCGGAACTTCGGGTTCTTTGCAGGCTGATATTCCTGTGGATAGTTTTGTATTATCTAAATTTGGCTTAGGATTAGACAACATGCTTCGCTCCTATTTAATTGACGAAGTTTCGAATCTAGAAATAGAAGACGCTTTCGTAAAACATACTAATTGGGATCTCAAAAAAGGAAAACCGTATGTAATTGCTTGTTCTGAAAAATTAGAAAAAGTAATTGAAAGTGACCAAATGCATAAAGGAATCACAGCAACTGCCGGAGGTTTTTACGGACCACAAGGACGCGTTCTCCGTTTGAACATTCAAGATGAAGCATTGAATTCAAAAATGGATAATTTAAAATTTGGTGACAACCAAATTACAAATTTAGAGATGGAAACCGCTGCAATTTACGGACTTTCGGCACTTTTAGGACACAATGCCTTGTCATTAAACGCAATCATTGCCAATCGTGCATCTGGAACTTTTAGCGAGGATCCTTATAAAGCAGTAGATGCCTTAATTGCGTATACGCTAGATAAACTGGCTGCAGGAATCTAAATCCATAATTCTCGATACATACATTTGTAGTTTTAAAAAACAATTTATTCTTTTTTAAAACTACATTTGTTTTTTGAACAAACTACGAATGAAAATAATACTTACCGGTGCCACGGGCGTTTTAGGATCGCACGTCATGTATGAAATTCTAGAACTTTTTAGCACTTCTAATCCCGATGGGAAACTTTTTTTGATAGCGCGAAATAAAGGAAAAAAATCAGCTTATGAACGTATCAAAGAATTACTGACAAGCAGCTACACACCTTCTGTATTGCTTCAGCAAGGTTTTGAAAAACTTCAAAAATTTATCGAAATCATTGATACAGATTTAGCTGACATTCAAAATACGGTGACCGAAAAAATTAAGGGAGCGTATTTTATTCACTCGGCTGGTTTGGTCAATTTATCTACAGATGAATCCCAGCGAGAAAGAATTTTTAACGAAAATACGACTATAACCAAGTCTATTTTTGAACTTTTTCATCCGTTTATTACCAAATTTATTTACATCGGAACAGCATTTTCCTCAGGAAACCGAACAGGAATGATTGATAACGATTTTCATCAATTAAATTTTGAACCAGAACACCGCAATGCCTATGAAAACGCCAAATTTTCCTCTGAAAATTTCATTGCAACAGCTTGTAAAAAAATAGGTTTGCCTTTTCAAATTTTGCGTCCCAGCGTAATTGGTGGTAATATGCTAACTCCTGAAAACCCCTATTTTATCTCAAAATACATGGTGTTTTATTTATTGGCCAAATTTTTCCACTTTACCTCGCAACGCAAAGGCGACCAAGAAAACGTAAGGTTTATTGTCAATCCCAATACGGTTTTAAACATTATTCCTGTAGATTATGTGGCCAAAGTTATTGTTTCAGTTTTTCAACGAGACGATATTGAACAGTTAAACATCGTTCACAATGAAAGTTTTAACATGGCTAATGGCTTGAAATTAATCATGAAAGAGGTTGGTTACTCTAATTATACTTTAATACAAAACACAAAAGAGTTTACCTATCAAAACACCATTGAAAAACTCTATTACGAGAGCATTGGCAAGCATTTGAGTCCGTATTTTACAACATCGGCTAACGAGTACGACACTGAAATACTAAACCAAATTTTAGAAATTCCGAGTTTAGAAGACGACGCTTTTACCAACATGATTCGCTACGCAAAAAATCAGCATTTTAAAGATATAAATGTGTAATTTTAGGTGCTATTTCCTGCTATCCGCTGTATTCCCGATAAATAAAAACTATGGCTAAAAAGCCTTGTTTTTCTAAATCGGAAGATGCCGCTTCTATCAGGGCTAACAAAATAGTGCTAAAGACTTAAAAATAATTTTCTATGGACCTTATTTTAGAAACTTACCGATTACTTTTACGAGAAATGAAACTTTCAGACGCCGAAGCCTTGTTTGAAATGGACCGAAATCCAAAAGTTCACGAATACCTTTGGAACAAACCCGTAAAAGATATAAGTGAGGTAAAAAACATCATCAACTCCGTTCAAGAGCAATACAAGCAAAACAAAATTGGACGTTTTGTAATGGTTTTGAAAGAAACTAATGAGGTCATTGGTTGGGCTGGACTAAAATTCAACACCGAAATGGTTAATAACAAAATTCATTTTTACGATATCGGTTACCGCTTAGATGAAAAATTCTGGGGCAAAGGCTACGCAAGTGAAGCTAGTTTTGCGTGGTTGGACTATGGTTTTAAAACTATGAAAATACCTGTTATGGAAGCGGCAGCGCATTCGAATAATATTGCTTCTAACCGAATTTTGCAGAAAATCGGCCTACAAATGACCGAAACTTATTTAGAAGACGGTGTTTCTTGGAATTGGTACGAATTAAACAATCCTTTTTTATAATGAAAACAATAAAAATAGCTGGAGTTCCTGAACATTTCAATTTGCCTTGGCATTTAGCCATTGAAAACGGCGATTTTGAAAACGAAAACATCGATTTACAATGGACTAATGTTCCTGAGGGAACAGGAAAAATGTGTCAAATGCTTCGGGATGGCGAAACTGATATTGCTGTTATCCTTACTGAAGGAATTGTAAAAGACATCACAGCTGGAAATCCGAGTAAAATTGTGCAAGTGTATGTTGAAAGTCCTTTAATTTGGGGCATTCACGTTGCTGCTAATTCAAGTTTTCAAACCTTGGCAGATTTAGAAAATACCAAAGTTGCTATTTCCCGATTGGGTTCTGGCTCACAATTAATGGCTTACGTAAACGCTAGCAATCAAAATTGGGATACAACCAATTTACAATTTGAAATAGTAAATACCATCGACGGAGCTGTTGAAGCCTTAACAAACGGAACCGCAGATTATTTTATGTGGGAACGTTTTATGACTAAACCACTGGTTGACACAGGTATTTTCAGACGAGTTGCTGATTGCCCTACTCCTTGGCCGTGCTTTGTAATTGCAGTTCGTGATGAAGTACTGCTCGAACAACCCGAAACTATTGCGAAAGTTTTAGAAATCATCAACCAAACCACGCAAGAATTCAAAGACATACCAAGCATTGACAAAACCTTGGCTCAAGCGTACCATCAAAAAATAGAAGATATTCAAGAATGGTTGCGATTAACGCGTTGGTCACAAAAGGGATTAGAATCTCAAATGTTAAACAAAGTTCAAAATCAACTTTTTGAACTCGGAATTATTGATAAAAAAGGTACTTTTGAGGACATTGTAAAAACAGTATAGGGAACTGTTTTTATTGTAACTATGATACAAAAAAAAGAAATTAATTTTCAGGGAATTAAGCATCGTTTTCAGGTCAAAAAACCTTGGGATGATGTGATCATTTTTGTACTGAATGTATTAATTGCCATTCCTCTTTTTATCATTTTACATCAAAACTTAATTAATCCCAATTGGTTTTTGAACATCGATCGCGTAGTGATTTTTATCGTGATGGTCGTTGTAATTCAGCTGATTTTAAGATTATTACGCACCATTATCATACTTTGTATTTTTGTTTATCTATTGGCTTTAATTTACGGATCTACTATTGGTAATTATGGTTTTAATAGCGTTTATGATGATTATAACACAATGCTGTACACCATGTCTGATAATCCGTATCCGCAAGATATAATTATTGCAAAATTGTTGCCTTTTCCAAATAAATCAAAAATTGTTAATGCCATTGAATACCAAAACCCAAAGATTCGCAATTTTGCAATCATGGCTACGAATGAGCATTTTAAGGGACTAAAAGGCTACTCAGATTACCGAACTATCATTCAATGTTTTGCCGTTTTTAAAGAAATTAATAGCCGTTGGAATTACGTAAGCGATCCAAAAGCTCGTGATTACATTGCAACGGCATCAGAATCTTTGCTTTATTTTTCAGGAGATTGTGACGATCATTCTATTTTAATGGCAGCCAGCATCAAATCTATTGGTGGAACGCCACGGCTAATACATACGACGGGACATATTTACCCTGAAATTTTAATTGGAACTGAAGCCGATTTGGAAAAAGTCAATTTTTTAATCAAAAATATTCTTTTCCCCAAGGAAAGTAACAATCAAAAATTACATTATCACGTTGACGAACGCGGACAAATTTGGATGAACTTAGACTATACCGCACAATATCCAGGTGGGCCCTTTTTGTCAGAAGAAATTTTGGGAGCTTTGACTTTAGATTAAAAGTATTTTATGTAGTCTGAAAATCTTTTAAACCAAATCTACTGAAAAGTAAAAAGTACTACCCAATCCCAATTCACTTTCTACACCAATTGTACCATTTTGAGCTTCGATAAATTCTTTACTGATTGCCAAGCCTAATCCTGTTCCTGATTTATGACTTCCAGGAACTTGAAAATACTTATCAAAGACCTTTGTTTTATAGCGATTGTCAATGCCTCGACCTGTATCGATAACTTGAAATATAGCTTTATTGTCTTCTTTTTTAAGATTAACAGTAACGCTACTATTTTCAGAAGAATAAGCAACTGCATTGGTTAAAAAATTAATCAAAACCCACGCCGTTTTTTCGCTATCAACTTTTACAGCCGGAATATTAGATTCTGCAACCACATTAAATTGGACTTGCTTTTTATCCGCTTGCACTTTTACGGCTTCAATTGCGTATTGAATCATGTCATACGGATTGCTATTTTCCATCCGCAATTGAATATTTCCAGTTTCTAGTTGCGATAGTTCCAGCAATTCGCCAGTAATTTTTAGCAAACGCTGGCTATCTTCTTTAATTCCGGTGATTAACTGTTTTTGTTCTGCATTGATGCTGCCCGTTTGTTCTTGTTCTAACAATTGTAAACTTAATTTAATCGATGCAATTGGAGTTTTCAATTCGTGCGAAACGGTAGCAATAAAATTGGTCTTTGCAAAATCCAATTCTTTAAAAGCGGTAATATTTTTCAAAATAATTACATCACCAATCGCAATAATGTGTTCTTCTCCAGTTGGCTGGATAGTGATGTTCACAATTTCTTTTTCAAAGTAACTTTCTTTACCATCAGCAAATATTTTAATCGGAAGTACTTTTTTTGCTGGTTTTTCAATTTCACTTTGAACTTCGCTAAGAATTAAATTTCGAAGCAAATCATTGGATAAAGCCAAGGTAGATGCTGATTGACCGATAACATCTTCGCTATGCATTCCCATAATTTTAAGCGCTTCATCATTAGCAAACAAAACAATTCCTTCAGTATCTAATCCGATAATAGGATCGTGTGTTTTGTTGATTAAAGTCTCCAAACGTTTTTTTTCAAAAGCCAATTTGTGCAAGTCACTGTTACTATATTCTTCTAACTTTTGAGCCATCGTATTGAATGACCTTGCTACATCTCCATACTCATTATGATTCATAAAATGAACACGTTGTGAGTAATTTTTATTCGCAATTTCTTTGATACTTGCTGTTAATTCCTTGATTGGGTTTGCAATATTGTTTGGTAAATTGACAAGCAAATTAAAAGCTATTAAAAAGCATAACGTTCCGGTAATTGCAATCCAAAAATTTGCTGTTTCAGCGGTTTGTGTTGCTAAATCACTCTTTTGCTTAATAGCAATCATGTTGAGTTTCATGAGTTCAAAAATATCCAACCGAATAGTATTTTTCAAAATAGGATTGTTATTATCCGTTTTCAAAACGTTGAACTGCTTTTGAATGCTGTAAGTCACAACATCTTCACCTGATTCCGTAATATTGAGAATTTGATTTTTAAGATTAGATTCAAAAACTGCAACGGCCGCTTGTTCATCAGTACTTATTTTTTCTAATGAAAGAAGCATATTTCTTGAAAATTCTAAGGTGTTGTAATTGGCCTTCAAAATATTTTCGGTATCTTTTTTTATCGAAAAAACATAATATGCGCTTACCAATGAAAGCACTATGATCAGCCCAAATAACAAGCCTACTCCTAAATTTAATTTTGTTTTAATTCTCATATTTTCTTGGGATGAATTAATATGTTCAACCGTAATTTAATTTTCGACACTTTTACTTTCTAGTATAAAATAAGAGCAGTTTTTTATTGTATTTAGCGTTAAAACTTTGATTGTGTTAAGACAAAATCACTAAATCAACATTTGATAATGAAAGACTATTTAGCAAACGTCTAAAAATAGTTGTAGACAAAATTACTTTAATTAAATTGAAATGCGGTTTCCCGATGCAAACAGTTGTAATA
>CAZMHK010000142.1:0-7893 GCA_964566045.1 uncultured Flavobacterium sp. | reverse complement strand
ACAGTCCTTTGAGGTTTGGCATAACATTGGCTTTCTTTTGCACTTTTGAATAAAAAGAAGCATAATGTGTTTCTTGTTTTTTGATTTTTCGATCAATATTTCTTATTGCGTTTGTTGATGGCGCATCAGTAAATATCTTTTGTGCAATACGTTTAAAAACAGGGCCGGCGACATCTGCTCCATAAAAATTATTCAGTGCTGTGTTAGGCTTGTGAACCACTACGATACAAGAGTATTTTGGACTTTCAGCTGGGAAATACCCCACGAACGATGAAGCATAATACATTCCTGTTCGACCTGCTTTACCGTAATTAACCTGAGCAGTTCCTGTTTTTCCTGCCATCGAAAATTCTTTCGAATACAATTTTTCTCCTGTTCCTTTTTTTACCACATTGGCTAAAACTGCTTTCAGTTTTACAATGGTTTCTTTCGAGCAAATTCTCGGGTTAAGGACCTCTTTATCGTATTTTTTAATGGTTTTATTCCATTCTTTAATTTCAGATACAAACTGTGGCTTCACCATTTCACCGTCATTAGCAACAGCATTATAAAAAGCTAAGGTTTGCATCGGTGTAATGTGTACGCCATATCCGAAAGCCATCCAAGGCAAAGAAACTCTTGACCAATTTTTATCAGTAGGCTGCGGCACGTACGGAATTCCCTCTCCTTTTATAGAAAGTCCCAAAGTTTTATTTAAACCAAAATTATTGAGGTGATTTACAAATTGCGATGGATTGTCTTTGTAGGCATTGTAAACCGCTTGAACTAAAACCGTGTTCGAAGAAACCTCAAAACCACGTCCTAATGAAATTTTACCATAACCACCTTTATGGGAGTCACGAACTTTGCGACCGAAATAAGTAACCTCTCCGCCCTTGCTATCAAAAACAGTACTCGTATCAGCTTTTTTATCTTCAAAAAGCGCCATTAAGTCAGCTAGCTTATAAGTTGAACCAGGCTCGTGAGATTCGGCTACAGCGTAATTGGTAGTTTCATAATAAGTTCCATCATCAGCACGTCCTAAGTTAGAAATTGCTTTCACATGACCTGTTTTTGTTTCCATCACCACTACTGATCCGTGATCTGCCTCATAGGCTTCCAATTGTTTTAACAAAGCATGATGCGCAATATCTTGTATGTATACATCAATTGTTGAAATTACATCGTATCCGTCCTGAGGATCCACCTCATTTACATCTCGAATTGGTTTCCATTGGCCTTTAGCTATTTTCTGTTTTAAAATTTTTCCGTCTTTTCCGTTTAAATAGTCTCTAAAAGCCCATTCAATTCCTTTACCATCTACGGAAACGCCATTTGCAGTGCGCTCGTAACCCACAGTTCTCTCGGCTATTTTACCAATTGGATGCTCGCGAACTGTTTCTTGCTCTACGATAATTCCGCCTTTGTAAGCTCCTAAATTAAAAAGTGGAAAACCTTTAATTTTGAAATATTGCGTATAACTTAATTTTCGACCAATTAAAAAATACCTGTTTTTGTTGGCTCTTGCTTTGCGTAATTCATTCTCGTAGAAATAAGCGGTTTTACCCAGAACAGTAACTAGCGAGTCTGATAATGCCTTTACGTTCTTTTCAAAAGCCTCGCTTTTTGGTGCCAAAGCATCAAAACGGATCTCATAATTAGGTATAGATGTTGCCAATAAACTACCATCTGCCGAGTAGATATTGCCTTTGTTGGCTGGAATAACAAAATTCCTAACCGTTCTTTCTTTTGCTAGCTGACGATAATATGCTCCTTCGACCCACTGAATGTTGGTCAACTTTACCACAATAGCAATGGCCATCAAAAAGATGAAGCCTGCTACTAGGTAAACTCGGTAGGAAATATTTTTATCGTCTACTGCCATATTTTTTGAAAAAAGTTTTTCTCTTCTTTTCTAACTACTTTAATTTTTATTGGAGGAACTGTTGCTGGAAAAATTTGTTTTTCCTCCATTTTTTTCGACACTGTCGATTCCATTTTTAATTTCATTAACTCCGAACGACGATCTACAAACTCTGATCGCAACTCCTTTACTTCATTGGTTAATGCTACAATTTTAAACACCTTTTGCTCGTAACGCTGCGTATTGGCAATCATGATTATTGCCAGTATTATTATAAAGACAATAAATTTCCAGTTTTTGAACGCATCATCGTTAACTAGAAATCGGGCTTTTAAAATATTGTACACTCCGTTTTTCATCAGTAATGCCTTTATTTTTTTTCAGCTATGCGCAATTTTGCACTTCTTGCTCTATTATTCTCCTTAATTTGCTCGTTGTTTGGAACAATTAACTTGCCTACACCTTTAAAAGGAACAGAAAAATTGCCAAAGAAATCACGTTCTGGTTCCCCATTAAAAAGTCCGTTTTTCATAAAGCGCTTCACCAATCGATCCTCAAGAGAGTGATACGATATAATACTTAAGCGGCCTTCAGGACTTAATATTTCTAATGACTGCTCTAAAAATTCTTTCAAAACATCCATTTCTTGGTTCACCTCAATACGAATGGCTTGATAGATTTGCGCCAAAATTTTATTCTTTACACGATCTGGTAAAAAACGAGCTAAAACTTCTTTTAATTCGTCGGTAGTTTTTATTGGATATCGCTCGCGTTCCTCAACAATTGTTCTGGCAAGAGCAGGCGCATTTTTCAATTCCCCGTAATCCAAAAACACTCTTTTTAAATCGGCCTCCTCGTATTCATTTACAACCTTATACGCGTTTAGGTCGTTTTTCTGACTCATACGCATGTCTAAACCTGCATCAAATCGAGTAGAAAAACCGCGTTCCGGCACATCAAACTGATGTGAAGAAACTCCAAGGTCACCCAAAATTCCATCCACACTTTTTACACCATAAAATCGTAAAAAGCGCTTTATGAATCTAAAATTCTCATTTATTAAGGTAAAGCGATCGTCATTTAATGCATTTGCCAACGCATCTTCATCTTGGTCAAAGGCAAACAATTTACCGTTAGGGCCTAATCTTTTTAATATTTCTTTGGAGTGGCCACCGCCACCAAAAGTTACGTCTACATAAACTCCATCAGGTTTTATATTCAAACCATCCACTGATTCGTGAAGCAAAACTGGATTATGATATTCCATTGTCGTCGTCATTTAAATTCCCCATTACTTCTTCGGCAAGATCAGCAAAATCCATATCTTCACCACTTATTGATTTTTCATATAAATCTTTATCCCAAATCTCTACAATATTCACTGCAGAGGAGAACACTACATCTTTTGAAATACTGGCAAAAGAAACTAAATCCTTTGGCACCAAGACTCTTCCTAAAGCATCAATCTCAATCACTTTTACACCTGCTGTAAAACGACGAATGAAATCGTTGTTCTTTTTAACAAATCGATTCAACTTATTAATTTTTGCCATCATTGCATCCCATTCATGCATAGGATACAGCTCCAAACAAGGCTGAAACACCGAACGCTTCAAAACAAATCCGTTTTGAAGAGAAGAGGCCAACTGCTTTTTGAGAGGCGCTGGCATGAGCAGCCTTCCTTTAGCATCGACTTTACATTCGTATGTTCCGACTATTGTGTTCAAACAAAAAGTATAAATTGATACAGAGCAAAAATATAAAAAATATTACCACTAATTACCACTTACTACCACTTTGTTAATAAGTTTAACCACTTTCCTCCCTGAATTGGTAGTTTATAGACTATCAATACATTAGCCTCTAAAAAAGGAAAATGCAGGAAACCTTAGCCTAGTTTAAACATTCCCAAAACACTGTGTGTAGTTCATCGGTATTTAGATGGAATTTATCGATAAAATGAGCACTACGGATACTGCATTTGATAATAAAAAATAGGTGCCTTAGTCTAGGTTTGATGATTATTTTAGAATTAAAACACATCCGAAAAATTCATTTTTGTTTATTAAATCCTATATTTGTCGAAATTGAAAATAGGCATTCAAAAAAAATGGAAAAACATTATAAAAAAGAAGGTAAATACAGCTATTATGAAGCAGGTGAAGGAACTCCCATTGTCATTTTACATGGCTTAATGGGCGGACTTAGCAACTTTGATGCCGTTGCTAATCACTTTTCCTCAAAAGGATACAGAATCATCATTCCTGATTTGCCAATTTATACCCAAAATATTTTAAAAACCAACGTAAAAAGCTTTGCCAAATACGTTAAAGATTTTATTTCCTACAAAGGATTAGAACGCGTTATTCTATTAGGAAACTCACTAGGAGGCCATATTGCGTTGTACCATACTAAAATGTATCCTGAAAAAGTAGCAGGACTGGTAATCACAGGAAGTTCTGGATTATACGAAAGCGCTATGGGAGATAGTTACCCCAAAAGAGGTGACTACGAATACATCAAGAAAAAAGCCGAAGACGTATTTTACGATCCTAAAGTTGCCACAAAAGAGTTGATTGATGAAGTGTACGAATCAGTAAATGACAGAATCAAATTAATTAAAACTTTGACTATTGCTAAGAGTGCAATCCGCCATAACATGGCCAAAGATTTACCAAAAATGCACGTGCAAACTTGTATTATTTGGGGCAAAAATGATAAAGTTACGCCACCAGATGTTGCTGAAGAATTCAACAAACTATTACCAAACTCAACTTTGTATTGGATAGATAAATGCGGTCATGCCGCTATGATGGAGCATCCGGAAGAATTTAATAGGCTGTTAGACGAATGGCTTACGCACACTCATTTAGCAATACATTAATCTCAGCAGCCTCACATTCCCAATTTAATATGAAAATCAATACCGCCGAATTTGTAATTAGTAACTCTGACGTATCAAAGTGCCCGAAGGACTTTTTGCCAGAATATGCCTTTATTGGTCGTTCTAACGTAGGGAAATCTTCGTTGATTAATATGATTACCAATCACAAAAAGTTAGCAAAAACATCAGGTCGACCTGGTAAAACACAATTAATCAATCACTTTTTAATCAACAACAATTGGTTTTTGGTTGATTTACCTGGTTACGGCTACGCAAAGGTATCTAAGAAAACAAAATCTATTTTTCAAGAATTCATCACGGATTATTTTGAAACTAGAGAGCAATTGGTGTGCGCTTTTGTATTAATTGATATTCGTCACGAAGCACAAACTATTGATGTGGAATTTATGTCATACATGGGAGAAAGTGAAATTCCGTTTTGCATCATTTTTACCAAAGCCGATAAAATTAGTAAAGTGAAAATTGACTCACATATTGCAGCATACAAAAAGAAAATGTTTGCCAACAACTGGGCCGAAATGCCTCAATACTTTGTAACCTCAGCTACAGAAGGCATCGGAAAAGAAGAATTACTAAGTTATATTGACGAAGTAAACCAAGAAGTTTTTAAAAACAATAGTCAGTTTTAAGAACTGGTACAAAATAAAAAATCCAAATTCAATTTTCGAATTTGGATTTTTTTTGGTTTTTATTTTCCACTTACAAGCTCTAACTTCTCGGCAAAATAATCACAAAAGTCTTTCATGGTATCGGCCATTTTCTCATCGTTTGTGGCTCGTTTAAAAGTATCTGCCATTGCCACTAAAGTTTGATGAAAGAATATTTTCATTTCATCAACAGGCATATCTTTTGTCCATAAATCAATACGCATGCTTTCTTTGGCTTTACTATCCCAGATAGATAGCATGATGGCTTTGGTATCTTCGTGTTCTACTCCACCATCAGCAGCAGACCACGTTAATTTTTCAGGTACTCTATTTTCATCAAGTTCAATTTGAAACTTAATTTCGGATGTGTTGGTATTAGCCATTATTTTTTAGGTTTGTATTTTGATTGAACAAATATTTCTTTTGCGTTGGTTTTTAATAATTCTGACAAAGGTACTTCGCTGTTTTTCGCATAAGCTCGTACAATTTGCCATCCAATCCAGGCACCCACTTGACCTGGTGAATCGTTATCAATTTCAAGATAAAATTTAGAAAAAGGCGCCGGATTAATAAAACGTGGCGCTAATTTTTGGTCGGTGCTATACAGCATTTCTTTTTCAAGAAAGTAACGCCAGATGTAGCTTTCATTCTCTTCACACCATTTAATTTGTTCTGGAGTATATCCTATCTTGTCAGCATCTGAGTAATCAGGCAACAACAAATCTTTCACATACAATTGCTTCCCTTGATAAATCATCTGACTCATAAAATCTTTCTCGAGCGGCGCTTGTATTTTGCTACTAGCAAAACTAGCAACCACATCAGGTGCAATTTGTTTGGATTCGAAATTTTGTTTGAGATACTTCGGAAACTGATAAAACTTATGTCCTTTTCCTAAATACAATTCTAACGAAACAATTACCAAACTATCTGCATAAATAGCTTTGCTGTTATAATCCATTTCAGCAATGATGGTGACCAACTTTGGCGTTTTTACTTCTGGGAAATAATATTTTGCATGTTTAAAAACTTCGGTTACCTCTTGCTTTACAGAATCAATATTGCTGTACTTTTTTTGTACTTCGGTGTACAATTCACGCCACAACGGGTTTTGCATTTTTTCAATCCACACCTCATCAGGAGTTCCTTCCGGAAAAAAGTAAGGGTAACGTTTTTTGATTTTCTGAAGATCTTCTGGTTTTGTTTCAAAAAACAATTGATCAAAACGTTCCACCTTCATTTCGACAGGGATTGCTTCAACTTCTTTCTCAACCTTAGATTTCTTATCACAGGATGCAATAAAGAAACAAAAGACTACAAGAAACAGGTATTTTTTCATATTAATTTTTTAAATTTGTTAGTAAGGAATCCTGAAAAAGGAAAGCGGTACAAATTGCTTTTGCAAATATACATTCCTGCTTTTTAAAACGTAATTATTATGACTAAAAAAAGAACCATAAACGTAGAGAATGTCAATGAGCAAATTGTTAATTGGTTAAAAACGTATGCCCAAAATGCAAAAGTAAATGGATTTGTTGTTGGTATTTCAGGAGGAGTTGATTCGGCCGTAACCTCTACTTTGTGCGCGCAAACAGGCTTGCAGGTTTTGTGTGTAGAAATGCCTATTCACCAAGCAGCAAGTCACGTATCCCGTGCACAAGAACACATTGAACAGTTGAAAGCGCGATTCCCAAATGTTAGTAGCGATCGAGTAGATTTGACACCTGTTTTCGAGACTTTTAAAAGTGCAGTCCCAACAAGTTCTGATGTTGCCAAACTGAACTTGAGCTTAGCTAATACTCGTGCTCGATTACGAATGACTACCTTATACTATCTAGCGGGTATTCACGGATTGCTAGTTGCTGGAACTGGAAATAAGGTTGAAGATTTTGGCGTAGGCTTTTATACCAAATACGGAGATGGTGGTGTCGATTTGAGTCCTATTGCTGATTTAATGAAATCCGAAGTCTATGCTTTAGGAACTTATTTAAAAATTCCGAATTCAATTTTGACCGCAGCACCTACAGACGGTCTATTTGGAGACGACCGAACTGACGAGGACCAACTTGGTGCATCTTACGATGAACTGGAATGGGCAATGTTAGCATCAGATGCAGGACAAACAGCTGCAAATTTTGAAGGAAGAGAACGTACCGTTTTTGAAATTTACACCCGTTTGAACACTGCAAATCGCCATAAAATGGACCCAATTCCGGTGTGTTTTCTTAAAATTTAATTAAAAAAAAATATTTTCTGTTGATTTACAAATATTTACAGAATTTATTTATTAATTTTACAGCTCCAATTACAAACAATTCTAAAAAATTTTTATTATGATTAAAGTATGTATCGCCGACAATTTCCCTGTTGTGCATTTTGGAGTAAAATCTTACTTTAAAGATAATGCTGACGTCTGAATTGCTGCTAACGTAGGTAATTTTATGATGGTTAGGGGTTTTCGTGAGACGAAGGTAAGTGATGTATTAGCTTTAGAGTTA
>CAZMHK010000141.1:0-7963 GCA_964566045.1 uncultured Flavobacterium sp. | reverse complement strand
TTCCGCTTTTGCACAAGGCTCTGGACAAAGTAAGTCTTCAAAACAAAGTGCAGCAATTAGAAAAACGAATTTCAGATAAATATTCATTTGATACCATCATAGGCAAATCCAAGGGTTTAGAACTTGTTATTGATTTAGCTAAAAAAGTTGCTAAAACCGAATCGACCGTACTTTTAACAGGCGAAACAGGAACCGGAAAAGAGGTTTTTGCCCAAGCCATTCACGAAAATAGTACGCGAGTAGGCAAGTCGTTTGTGGCTTTAAATTGTAGCACTTTTAGCAAAGAAATTCTCGAAAGCGAACTCTTCGGGCATAAAGTAGGAGCGTTTACTGGTGCTGTAAAAGATAAAAAAGGCTTTATTGAAGAAGCCAATGGCGGTACTTTGTTTTTAGATGAAATAGGCGAAATGCCGTTGGAACTTCAAGCAAAACTATTACGCGTTTTAGAGACGAACGAATACATTCGATTGGGAGATACCACGAGTAAAAAATCAAATTTCAGACTAATTGCAGCCACCAATCGAGATTTAAAAGCCGAAAGTGAAGCGCATCAATTTCGATCAGATTTGTATTTTAGACTCAATATTTTTGAAATTACCATTCCGCCTTTGCGAGAAAGAATAAAAGATATTGCGCCATTAACCCGCTATTTTGTTAAACAATTTTCAGCCAAAATAAACAAACCAACGCTCTCAGTAGATCCTGATTTTGTACATCATTTAGAGAAACACCATTGGCCAGGAAACGTTCGAGAATTAAAAAATGTGATAGAACGAGCAGTAATTCTCGCCAATGATTTTACCTTAACGGCAGATGTTTTACCGTATGAAATACAGCATCAACAAGACAATAACAACAAAATCATGTCGGCTTTTTCGATGCAAAGTATAGAGAAACTTCACATTCAAAAAGTATTGAATTACACCAAAGGAAATAAAGCGGAAACGGCGCGCTTGCTTGAAATAGGAATTGCAACTTTATATCGAAAGTTAGAAGAATACCGCATTCAATAAACAACAACTTATAGCTTTTTCCAACGCTTAAAAAGTTGGTTGAACCTACCACTAAACCTATCAAAAAGATAAAACCTTATCATTTTGATAGGTTTTTTTTATGCCAAAAATTGTGATTTTTTATTTAAAGTATTGCTTTGTAGGTAGTTGCTACTTGTTTGCTGAAATGGGAATACTTTTTGGCAAGTGGTATGCAGAACAATAAAATCATTCTTATGAAAAAACAAGTCAATACGATTTATAAGCAAGCAGAGCGCTTTGCTGAAATCACAAAAACGGCCATCCGAACAGGAAATATTTTAAGAGCCAAAAAATGTTTGGCATTAGCTGAAAGATTAATGAACGTAGGAAGCAACGAAACTAAAATGGCTATTACAAATGTGTATTTATTCTCGGTTTCGTCCTTCATGGAATTACAGCATTGCAGCATAGCCAACTTATTTCCAACACAATTAAAGTTGGCTTACATCAAGCAAATTAATACTTACGGTGTTTAAATCTAACCCTAACATTTTTAATTATGCTCATCACTCTTCTACTATTGGCGCTTGCTGTTGTATTGTTTGCAATTTGCTTTAAAGCCGTCGAATTTTTTGAAAAAATCTAATCTATGACACTTTTACTCCTAATCGCTTTGGCCGTTTTTGGCTATTTAGTTTACGTATTAATTAAACCTGAAAAATTTTAAAAATGATGGCACCACAATACAAATTGATTACAAAGGCAATCCTAGCGTGGAGTATTGCATTTCTGGTACTCATTCTCTTTTTGAAAGCCGACGTTTTATTTAATTTCTAACAAACAAATTATGAATACAGAATTATTTGGAGTCATTAGTATTTTTTTACTTTCAATTCTTGTGGCTATTCCTTTCGGGAAATACATTGCCAAAGTATTTACGGGAGATAAAACATTACTTGACCCGATTTTTAACCCAATTGAAAAATTTATTTTCAAGCTAAGTGGCATCAATGCTACCGAAGAAATGAATTGGAAACAACATTTAAAAGCACTTTTGAGTGTTAATGTGGTTTGGTTTTTCCTTTGTTTCTTCATCTTGTTATTTCAAGGATCTTTATTTTTAAATCCGGATAACAATCCAAATATGAGTCCTGATTTGGCTTTTAATACAGCCATTTCATTTCTTGTAAATTGTAATTTACAACATTATTCTGGCGAAACAGGACTTTCGTACTTATCCCAAATGGTTTTGATGTTCTTGCAGTTTGTTTCGGCAGCGGTTGGAATTGCGGCTGCGGCTATGGTTTTTAACGCAATGAAAGAACGAACAACCGATAAGTTGGGTAATTTTTACAATTATTTTATCAAATCGTGTACTCGTATTTTATTGCCACTGTCAGTATTTGTTGCTATTCTATTGGTTTTTAGTGGAACACCTATGACTTTTGAAGGCAAAGATAACATTACAACTTTGCAAGGCGATTCAGTTTCAGTTTCTCGAGGTCCTGCGGCAGCGTTTATCGCTATCAAACATATTGGAACCAACGGTGGAGGATTTTTTGGTGCCAACTCTACGCATCCTTTTGAAAATCCGTCCTATTTTTCAAATGCTGTCGAATTGTGGGCACAGTTACTTATTCCGTTTGCGATGATCTTTGCTTTGGGCTTCTACCTGAAAAGAAGAAAATTATCCTATGTTGTTTTTGGAGTAATGACGATCGGTTTTTTATTGCTGGTAATCCCAACAGTTATTTCAGAATTAAACGGAAATCCTGCAATAACAAAAATGGGAATTTCGCAGAGCACAGGAGCAATGGAAGGCAAAGAAGTACGATTTGGTCCTGCAATATCTGGTTTTTGGAGTATTGCTACAACGGTAATTTCAACAGGATCAGTCAACAGTATGCACGATAGCGCAATGCCGGTTTCAGGAGCCATGCAACTTTTGGCCATGATGGTAAATGCTTTTTATGGAGGTTGTGGCGTAGGTTGGCTTAATTTTTACATTTTCATTATCCTAGCAGTATTTATATCAGGTTTAATGGTTGGGCGAACACCTGAATTTCTCGGAAAAAAAATAGAAGCACGCGAAGTTAAAATAGCCGCTTTTATCGCAATTCATCATCCTTTATTGATTTTATCAGGAACTGCTTTAGCTTCTTATTTTGCGGCCAATGATACCGCAATGGGATACTGGTTTTCGGGTAACGCAACGGGTTGGTTAAACAATCAAGGACACCACGGATTTACTGAAATGTTATACGAGTTTACCTCAAGTGCCGCTAATAATGGCTCTGGTTTTGAAGGGCTTGGAGACAATAATCCATTTTGGAATATCACTACCGGAATCGTTTTATTGTTGAGTCGCTTTCTTCCAATTATCGGACCTGTAGCAATTGCTGGGTTGCTAGCACACAAAAAATTCATTCCAGAAAGTGCTGGAACTTTAAAAACAGATACAACCATTTTTGGTGTTATGGTTTTTGCTGTGATTGCCATTATTGCTGCTTTATCTTTCTTTCCTGCATTGGCACTTGGTCCTTTAGCAGAGTATTTTACCCTAAAATAATTTAAAAAATGACTAACAATAAATCCAACTCATTGTTTGAAAGTAAGCAAGTTAAGGAAGCATTACTGCAATCCTTTATAAAGCTTAATCCTAGAATAATGTTCAAAAATCCGGTCATGTTTACCGTTGAAATAGGAACTGCCGTAATGCTTGCAGTGTGCATTGCAATCCTTTTTGGTGCGCAGGATCAAGGCAGTTTTACCTATAATTTTATCGTGTTCTTAATTTTATTAGCAACTCTTTTATTTGCCAATTTTGCTGAAGCTATTGCTGAGGCGAGAGGAAAAGCGCAAGCAGATAGTTTGCGAAAAACACGCGAAGAAACGCCAGCCAGACTAGTTTTATCAAATGGTGAAATCAAAAACATCAGCTCCTCTGAATTAAAAAAAGGTGATGTTTTTGTGTGTGAATCGGGAGATTTAATTGCAACCGATGGCGAAATCATCGAAGGTTTAGCAACTATTGACGAAAGCGCGTTCACAGGCGAAAGTGCGCCGGTAATACGTGAAGCAGGCGGCGATAAATCATCTGTAACGGGAGGTACAAAAGTACTATCTGATAAGATTAAAGTGATTGTTACCAATGAACCTGGCGAAAGTTTTTTGGATAAAATGATCGCTTTGGTAGAAGGCGCTAGCCGCCAAAAAACACCCAACGAAATTGCGCTTACGATTTTGTTAGCTGCTTTTACGCTCATTTTTGTGATTGTGTGCGTTACTTTAAAACCTTTTGCTGATTATGCTAATGCGCCAATTACGATTGCAGCTTTTATTGCACTGTTTGTTTGTTTAATTCCTACTACAATTGGCGGTTTATTATCTGCAATTGGAATTGCTGGAATGGACCGAGCATTGCGTGCAAATGTTATTACAAAATCGGGGAAAGCTGTTGAAACTGCCGGTGATATCGATGTTTTATTGTTGGACAAAACAGGAACCATTACAATAGGAAATAGAAAAGCTACTGGATTTTATGCTGCTGCAGGAATCAATGAATCCGATTTTATTGCATCAGCAGTACTAAGTTCATTAGCCGATGATACACCCGAAGGAAAGAGTATTGTTGAGCTAGCAGGTCCTGCAGTCGCTGAAAAATTATCTATTGAAGGAGCGACTCTTATTAAATTTACTGCCGAAACTAGAACGAGCGGTGTGATTTTAAAAGATGGTACAAATATTAGAAAAGGAGCACAAGACGCAGCCAAAAATATTGCAGCCCAAGCGGGAACTATTTTTCCTGAGGATATCGCTCAAAAAGTGATTGAAATTTCATCGAACGGAGGAACACCATTAATTGTCATCAAAAACGGTTCTGTTCAAGGTGTGATCGAGTTGCAAGATATTATCAAAACGGGAATGAAAGAACGTTTTGATCGTTTGCGAAAAATGGGCGTGAAAACGGTTATGGTAACGGGTGACAATCCGTTAACGGCCAAATTTATTGCTGAAAAAGCGGGTGTTGATGATTTTATTGCAGAGGCAAAACCAGAGGATAAAATGAATTACATCAAGAACGAACAACTAATGGGTAAACTGGTAGCGATGATGGGCGATGGTACAAATGATGCTCCCGCTCTTGCTCAAGCTGATGTAGGAGTTGCCATGAACAGCGGAACACAAGCGGCAAAAGAAGCCGGAAATATGGTCGATTTAGACAATGACCCTACAAAATTGATTGAAATAATTGAAATTGGAAAGCAATTATTAATGACACGCGGCACGCTTACCACGTTCTCAATTGCAAACGATGTGGCCAAATATTTTGCTATTGTTCCCGCTCTGTTTATCACAGCCATTCCAGCGCTCCAAGGCTTGAACATTATGCAATTGCACAGTCCAGAAAGTGCTATTTTATCTGCGGTTTTATTCAACGCGATTATTATTCCAATTTTGATTCCGCTTGCGCTAAAAGGAGTCGATTATAAACCAATTGGTGCGAGTGCTATTTTGCAAAGAAACCTTTTGATTTACGGTCTTGGTGGTTTAGTTGTTCCGTTTATCGGAATTAAATTGATTGATTTGGTTGTCGCATTATTTATGTAAAATCAAGCCTAACAGGTTTTCACAGCTTGTTAGGTTTATAAAAAAACAAAAAAATGAAAAATGTATATTCTATTTTAAAATTGACCTTGTTTATGGTGGTTTTATTAGCGGTGATTTATCCAATGGCAGTGTTTGGAATTGCGCAATTGGCGGCGAACGAAGGAAAAGGCGAAACGGTTTTGGTAAACGGAAAAGTTGTAGGTTATCAAAAAATTGGTCAGAAATTCGATAAATCGAATTATTTTTGGGGTCGCCCATCGGCAGTAGATTACAATGCGGCAGGAAGCGCAGGAAGTAATAAAGGTCCGAGTAATGAAGATTATCTAGAAGTTGTTCAAAAACGAATTGATACTTTTTTAATAGCGCATCCTTATTTAAAAAAATCGGATATTCCAGCTGATATTGTAACGGCTTCGGGTAGTGGTTTAGACCCGCATATTTCGCCGCAAGCCGCTTTTATTCAAGTAAAACGCATTGCTCAAGAGCGCAATTTATCAGAAGATGTGGTTAAAAAATTAGTTGAAAGTAAAGTGAATTCGCCTCAGATTATGGGAACACCGTTTGTTAATGTGTTGGAATTGAACGTGGCTTTAAATGAACTAAAATAAAATTCTTGCAAAGTATCTTATTAAACAAATAATGTATTTGAATGATAGTATTCTGTTAATTACGAGAGTACTAGCCCAGATGGCAACGGCATCCTTTGCTTGCCTTCTTTAGGCAAGCAAAGATATAGTGGACAGCTGGAATAGCTTCTAGAAAAAAAATTAACGAGATTAAAATAATTTTATTCTCATTTAAAAAATATAAAATGAAAAAATTAAAGTTAGCGGCTTTAATAGCCTGCGGTGTAACAACTGTTCAAGCTCAAGAGGTCGAAAAAACGAAAAGTCCATTGACGTTCTCAGGTTATGCTGAAACGTATTACAGTTATGATTTTGCCAATCCTGAAAACCATGTTCGTCCCGGATTTTTTTACAATTACAACAAGCATAATGAAGTTAATTTGAATTTGGGTTTTGCAAAAATGAATTATTCCAGCAGTACGGTTCGAGGAAATTTTGCTTTGATGGCAGGAACCTATGCAGAGTATAATTTGGCTGCTGAAAGCGATTTGATGCAACATGTTTTTGAAGCAAATGTAGGTGTGCGCATTTCATCAAAGGCAAATTTATGGGTAGATGCGGGGATTATGCCTTCACATATTGGATTTGAGAGCGCGATTGGTAAAGACAATATGACTTTAACCAGAAGTATTTTAGCTGAAAACTCACCTTATTATGAAAGTGGTGTAAAAATAGGGTACACATCGCCATCTGAAAAATGGTATTTAGCAGCGATGTATTTGAACGGATGGCAACGCATTCAGAAAATTGATGGCAATCAAACTCCGGCTTTTGGAACTCAGGTTACCTATAAACCGAATGCTTCTGTAACGCTCAATTGGAGTACTTATGCGGGTAATGAGCAGGCCGATGTGGCGCGCAGATGGCGTTATTTTAATAATTTTTACGGACAATTTAAAGTTGCCGAAAAGACAACGCTAATTGCAGGTTTTGATATTGGTTCACAGCAAAAAGCAGTTAAAAGTAGTACTTATGATGTTTGGTTTACACCCGTTTTGATGGCGCAATACAAACCAACAAGTAAAGTGCAACTGGCCGCAAGAGCAGAATATTACAGTGATGAAAAAGGTGTAATTATAGCTAGTGGCACACCAAATGGTTTTAAAACCTACGGATTCTCGGCTAATTTTGATTACCTCGTGAGTGACAATGTAATTTTTAGAGTAGAAGCTAGAAATTTGCAAAGTCAAGATGCAGTATTTGTCAAAAATAATTTTCCAAGCACTAGTAATACTTTTATAACTACTTCGCTAGCGATTTCACTCTAAATTATATCATAAGATGCATATAAGTTCAAAAAAGAAAACTTAAATGTTCTTATATGCCTCATTTGGTACTTTTTTTATGGAACAAGAAAAACAAAATAACGCGCAACATTTTCTGGATTTGATTCAGAAATCACGTAAAGGGAAATTCAAAGTGTACATTGGGATGAGCGCTGGCGTGGGCAAAACCTATCGGATGTTGCAGGAAGCACATACTTTGCTGAAAAACGGAATTGATGTAAAAATAGGGTATATCGAAACGCATTTCAGGAAAGAAACGCATGAATTACTAGATGGATTACCTATAATTCCCAGGCGAAGTCTTTTTTACAAAGGCAAACAACTTGAAGACATGGATGTTCAGGCTATTATTAATTTACGACCTGAAGTAGTTATTGTAGATGAGTTGGCGCATACCAACATGGAAGGAAGTAAAAATGAAAAGCGATGGCAAGATGTTTTAGAGATTTTAGATGCGGGAATTAAT
>CAZMHK010000140.1:0-8079 GCA_964566045.1 uncultured Flavobacterium sp. | reverse complement strand
CCACCGCAATTTTAATAATGGGAGACGAAATAGTGCTTTTATGCTCCTTGGCTTTAATTAGCTTTTTTGCAATAAAATATTCTAAATTCAAAATCTTATTTTTTAATCGATGGTTATTGAATGGATATATTAGCAACTTTATCATCTGACAAAGTACTACCAAAAGTAACTTACAGATGCAACTTTTTCTTCATCGCCTCAACTATATTAAATGCTGCAGGACAAATTGCAACATTACTCAAAGTAAGGTCTGTAATTTGTTGAAACTTTTTGCGATCAGTATGCGGAAACTCTCTGCATGCTTTTGGTCGCACATCATAAATGAAGCAAGCATTTTCATTATCTAAAAAAGTACAAGGAACCGATTGTAAAACATAATCTTGATCTTCATCGATACGTAAATATTGCTGAATGAATTGCTGCGGTTTTTGTTTAAGATGTTTTGAAATCCTTTCAATATCAGCTAATGTAAACAAAGGCCCTGTTGTTTTACAACAATTAGCACATTGCAAACAATCCGTTTTTTTGAATTCAGCATCATGCAAATCCTGCATTACATAATCGAGATTTTTGGGTGTCTTCTTTTTGAGCTTATCAAAATACTTTTTATTTTCGATATGCTTATCTTTGGCCTCTTTAGGAAGGTTATTTAAAATCTGTTTCAAGTGTCCTTTTTAAAGTTTGAGATACAAAAGTAAACAACTTCTAGAGTAATAACGATTACAACGTACACCAATTTATATGAAAGATCTTTTTGGAAAAGCAATGCTCGATTACCAAACCAACAATTCACCTGAAAACATACTGACCGAAACCACAATATCAGAAGAAGATGAAATGTCGGTAGCTTATTTATTTCGTTCTTTTCAGGAAATGCCATTACTGGAACAAGTTGCTTTACAAATGACAACAGGTAAGGTTTTGGATGTAGGATGTGGAGCAGGAAGTCATAGCTTGTACTTACAAAACGAAAAAAAACTGAATATTAAAGCAATTGATATTTCTGCAAATGCGATTAAAACCTGTTTACTACGTGGTGTTCAAAACGCAACGGTTCAAAATATTTTAGACACTAGCTCGGACGGAAATCAATACGATACTATTTTACTACTTATGAATGGTACCGGGATATTTGGAACTTTGGCAGAGACACCTAAATATTTAAAACATCTTAAAACATTGCTTTCGCCAAAAGGCCAAATACTAATTGACTCATCAGATCTAATTTACATGTTCGACAACGATGAAGATGGTGGGAAATGGATTCCTTCTGATGGATATTATGGCGAGCTAAAGTTTAGTATAAAGTACAAAAACGAAAAAGAAGAAGATTTTCCTTGGTTATATCTTGATTACAATACACTTCAAAATGCAGCACATGATGTAGGTTTGCAATGTGAACTTATCAAAGAGGGAGATCATTATGATTACCTCGCACGATTATCATTGTAAAAGAACAATACAAATGGAAAGTAAAAAAAACCTCGATCATCATTAATGTCGAGGTTTTATATTTAAGGAATATTCAAATATTTGTGAGTTTGCAACGAAACACGCCATTTGGGATTATTCATGACATAGTCAACTATTAGTGATGTCATTTCCTCTTTTTTACTCCATTCCGGCTGCAAGAACAAAATAGCCTTATCATTAACAAGCTCTGCTTGCTCTTCGGCAAAAATAAAGTCATGTTTATTATGAATAATCACCTTCAACTCATGAGCACTATTGTAAACGGTTGTTGTAGGTAATTTGTTTTTTTTTGGCGAAAGACAAATCCAATCCCATTGACCTGATAACGGATAAGCCCCTGAGGTCTCAATATGTACCTTACGATTGTTGCTTTTTAATTTAGAAGTTAAAAGCTCCATATCCCACATTAAAGGTTCACCGCCAGTAACCACGACAGTTTCAGCATATTGACTTGCATTATGCACAATCGTATCAACAGCTGTTGGCGGATGCAATTCGGCATTCCAACTCTCTTTCACATCACACCAGTGGCAACCTACGTCACAGCCACCTATACGGATAAAGTATGCAGCTGTACCAGTATGATAACCTTCACCTTGAATGGTATAAAACTCCTCCATCAACGGAAGCATAGCCCCTTTATTAACCTCTAACTGAATTTCTTTTGATAACATTATTGTAAATTAAAGTGCAAAGATACACTATTTGAAAGTAGATGATTGCATAAACACAAGGAAACACTACAAGCACAACAATGGCAAGAACAAAAGATTAGATATCCCATTATCATGCTACCTGTACATAATAAAAAAACCGGTAACTAAAAGTCACCGGTCTATTACTTATAAAAGATTTAATTATTTTAAAATCTTGATAGATTCTGCAGCATAATTGTTTGCTGGATCTAGTGCTAAAGTTTTGTTGAAAAACTCTATTGCTTTTGCTTTATCAGAATTAGCAAAACTTGCAGCCATATTATTGTAAGCTTCGATAAACTTAGCTTTTACAGCTGGCTTAGCAACTTCCGCTTCACCTAAAGCAGAAATTTTCGCAACATACTCTTGATAGTTTTGCACCATCACATCATCTTTCTCCAACAATCTATTAGCACGCGCTCTGTAAAGGTAAGCTTCGTTGTAAGTTGGACTAGCAACAAGAATTCTCTCAAACGCAGCATCCGCTTTAGCCATACCTTCTTTATCTACTTGCCCGTCTTTAGCTTTGTTAGCATTAGCATAATAGTGAGACAAACCAAAATACACGTTATCATCAAGGTAACTAGCAGATTCTTTGGTATTAGCACCAAATTCAAAAATGGTTGCTGCCTCGCTGTAAAGTTTCTGCGCAAACATTTTTTTACCAACTTCACTTAAAGACTGTACTACCAAAGGCTCTATTTCTATAGCTTTTTTTATGTCAGCAATTCCAGATGCAAATGCTGCTTTATCAACAGATAGTCCATCAGAAGCAGTTCCTTTTTTAATTTTACTTAAACCTAAATTCAAATAATCTAAAGTAATTACCTTATTCCCTGGCGTATTTATAAAAGTCTCAAGAGATTTAATCGCTAAATCAGTATTACCATTCTTGTAAGCAGCATATCCTAAATAACGGTAAATTCTAGGGTTCACTTTGTCCAACTCAACCATTTTATTAGCCTCTACCTCAAGAGCTGCATAATCTTCGATCAAGATTAAAAAATCTGCACGACGCATTCTTGATTGAATAGAATAATCTGTGAACGACATGTATTTGTCATAATTTTCTAAAGCAATCTTGTAATTAGCAGCTGCTGTTGAAGGTTTGTTACGCGCCATTTTGTAATAAGTCTCAGCTAACTCTCTGTAAACAGGACCATAACTTGGATTAATAGCGATAACTTCGTTATACGCTTTTAAAGCTTCGTCATATGACTTTGCACCTTTCAACAAAACTCCTAATTGCATTTTAGCTTTCAATAAAGAACTATCCAATTGAAAAGCACTTCTATATGCAACATAAGCTTCGTTTTGTTTACCATCACCGTAGTAGGCATCACCTAAAGCCAATTGCAACTGAGCATCTTGATTATTCTTGATAGCAGGATTTGTCAAGGTAGCTATAGCTGCTTTATAGTCCGGCTTCTCAGCGTTCATATAAGCTCTTGCAACATACACAAATTCCTGAACATCCTTCTTTTTCATGTCCTTCAATGCCAAAGCAAATTTAGCTTGAGCAGCAGCAACATCTTTCTTATCTAAATCCATTTGACCTAGACCAATGTTATTTAGTCTACCATCTTCTGCAGCCGTTAAACCTTTATCAAATGTAATTTTAGCAGAGTCTTGTATGCTTTGAGTCAAATAAATATTACCCAAAGTAAAGTAGGCATTACCATTAGATGGCTTAGCTTTTATGATCGATTTAAGAATAGACTTGGCACTTTCATATTGCTCGGCATCTATAGCTTTTTTGGCTTGAGCAATATCCTGAGCTTGAGCCGATAAAGCTGTCGCTAAAAAAGCAACGCTGAATGTTGTTAATTTGTTCATTTTAATAGTAGTTAATTTATTTATCATCTTTTTGATTATTTGTGATCGTAAATTTTCTAGTAGGAATCCTAATAGGTAACAATCCAGATTTAAGTACAATTCTTTGTCCGATATCTCCACCCACAAATGATGCAAAGCCCATTCCTAAGCCAGAGTATCCTTGACAGTTGATTATATACAAATCACGTGCCAAAGGATATTTCTTTTCGGCAATATCATTTTGGGAAGGTAAATAATAGCCATCACCCTTTAAACCTTTAACGCGTAGCGTTACCAAATTTTCAATGTATTGCTTCATCGCAGGTTTAGGTTGCGACAACCAATTCACACCTACCACACCTATTAAACCATCGTTTGCAGCAACGTGTTTAATAACTTCATCATTTGTTTTAAAGGAGAAAATTCCAGTTTGAGGAATATCCTTTAGACCAGCTAACTCCAAAAGAAATCTAACCGTACTTGAATTAGGGTTATCAAAAACCAAACCTTTAATACCTGATGTATTTTGACCCTTCATAAAGGAAACAACATCCTGCAATGCCACCAAAGTATCAGCAGTATTCTTGTTAGCAACAAAAGCTATGGCATCAGTAGCAAAAGGCGTAACTTTGGGTTTTATCTTTCTTTGTTTAAAAACCTTTAATTCCTCGGCAGACAAATCTCTAGCCATGATTGCTATACCACCTTTCGCATTAACAAGTGACATAACAGTCTCTGCCTCTGACTTGGATTGAAGCTTAATCTTTGCTTGGTATTCACTTTCAAAAACAGCAACTTGATCTTCTACAATTGGAGTGAGCGTTTCGTCAACAAAAACGGTAGCTTCACCTTTTAAAATTGTCTCAGGTGTTTCAGAACTTTTATTTTGATTACAGGAGAACAATATTAGACACAAAGAAACGCAGATAAAAGCTGATAGTTTGACAAAATTTTTCATTTACTAAGTATTGTTATCATTAATAATCCTTGAAAATCGAAATGACGCATAAGCGATTAAAATTGCACCAAAAGCAACCCTTGCAGTCGGAGGCATGTTAAGCGGAAAGTTTTTCATAAATATGATAAAGCAACCTAACACAACATACAACACCAAAAACAAAATACCTAAAACAAGAAGAAATCGCTCTCTAAGCGATTTCTTCTTAATATTATTGAATATGTTTTGAAACATTATTCAGCAGATTGAATAGAGATTGGTAAAGAATACAAAACCCTAACTGGTTTTCCATTTTGAACACCTGGAGACCATCTTGGAGATTTTTTCAAAACTCTAATTGCCTCTTTTCCTGTACCATAACCGATATCTCTAATAACTTTGATATCTGTTAAACTTCCATCCTTCTCAACAACAAATGTTACGTAAACCTTTCCTTTTAGTCCCTCCTCTTCTGGAGTAACATAATTAGATCCTACAAACTTGTAAAATTTGTCTAATCCTCCAGGAAAATCAGGTTTAACTTCAATACCTGCTGTGTTGTAAATGTTGTTATCAACAGCTTCTTCAACTACTTCAGCAGTACCCGTACCAACAGGCTCCACAGTTAAAACTGCATCCGGATCCCCTTTAATAGTTTCTGCACCTAGTTTTTTGTCCTTAAGCTCCACCATTTTAGGCGGCTCCTCAGTAACCTCTTCAGCTTTTGCTACCACAGGCTTAACAAATTTAACCTGATCCACTTTTGGTGGTGGTGGCGGAGGCGGAGGTAGATTTTTCTTAATTTCTTCTTTCTTAGGTGGTAGTTTAATACTAACAATTTTAGTATCTAACTTGGCCTCATCATCAGAAGAATCAGGTAACAAACCTAAAATAAGAGGTGTACTTACGGCAACAGCGAATACTATCGCCCCAAAAATAAGTGCCTTAGTGGTAGTCTTGTTATTTGACTTTCTGAGCTCGTAAGCGCCATACGCTTTGTTTCGACCTTCAAAAACAATATCAAGCCACTGGTTTGTAAATATATCTAATTTCATCTTTCTTGATTTTATGGTTCTAGAAAAGTACGCTTTTTACTTTTCTCCTATCAATTTTAATTCTTCTGGTGTAAACTCATTGACGATTGCATTTGTAGGTACACCAACAATAGCCATTTCATCAAGGATATCTACAAGATTACGGTAATTTGACTTTTTACCTGGTTTAATGATAACGATCAAACCTTTGTCCTTATTACCTGTGTACTCAACTACTGAAGTTTTTCTTTTCAATAATTCAGCGCGAATACCCTCTTTACCGTAAGCAATATCCTTTGGTCCAGCGATAGGTGCATTCAATAAGCCCATATAGTAAACCATTTTATCATTGTCTCCTAAAAGAACAGTAAGGGTACGATTTTCATCAACCTTAATCGGTTTCTCATCAGGCTCATCTTGTTTATCTGGCAAACCCAAAGGCATAGATTGAGGTTTCGACAAGGTAGTTGTAAGCATGAAGAATGTAATCAACAAAAACGCAAGATCCACCATTGCGGTCAAATCTACTTTTGAGTTTGACTTTTTACTTCTTACCTTACCACCTTTTTTACCACCGTCGTCGCCGGTATTTAATTCAGCCATTTTAGTGTATTTTTAAATTATTTAGTAGTCGCTCTCAAACCTGTTACCAAGTTAAAGCTATTAATTTTTTGCTCTTGCAAAATATCCATTACCTTTTTGATTGCTGGATACTCCTCTTTAGCATCTCCTTTGATAGCGATTTGTAATTCTTTATCGTTCACTTCAATGTTAGCAATACGAGAATTATAAATCCACTCTTTCAATTGATTGTCTAAGGAATCTTTAGGCACACCTGGTTGTAATCCTGGCTTGTTTCTATCAGCCGTTTTCATTCCAATCAGTTGCTTTAAGTTCGTGATTGGCACTCCGATTCCTTCCATTAAGGCAAAAGTTTCAGATTCAGCCTCTGTAAACTCTACACCATACTTTTGACCCATTAGCTCAAGTGCTTTTTTTCTAACTTCTCTACCTTTTAAATCGTAGAAAACTTTTCCTTTTCCGATTGTAATGGTAGCTAAATTATCTTCTGGCAACTTAGACTGAACTGTCGACGCAGGAGTATCAACTGGCAATGCTTCAGGTATTTTTGCAGTTGCTGTCATTACGAAGAAAGACAACAAAAGAAAAGCTACATCACACATTGCAGTCATGTCCGTAGACCCTGCTTTTTTCTTCATTTTTATAGCCATCAATATCTATTTTAATTTTTACAAGAAGGCAACCTAATACAAGTTACCTTCCTGCAAAATAAATTATTAATTATTTTTGAGCACTTCTGAAGTGTCTGTAAGTATTTACAATTGTATTACCTGCCTCGTCAATAGAGTAAGTTAATGTATCAATTTTAGATGTAAAGAAGTTGTAAGCAATAATTGCCAAAGCAGAAGTAGAGATACCTGTTGCAGTGTTGATCAATGCCTCAGAGATACCATTTGCAAGAGCTGCTTGGTCAGGAGTACCTGCTGCAGATAACGCGCTAAATGCTTTAATCATACCTGTTACTGTTCCTAATAATCCTGCAAGAGTACCTAAAGATACCATTGTAGAAAGTACAGTCATGTGCTTCTCTAACATTGGCATTTCTAAAGAAGTAACCTCTTCGATTTCTTTGTGAATAGTCTCAGCTGCTGCTTCGCTATCTAAACCTTCTCTTTTTACTTCTTGGTATTTCAATAAAGCAGATTTGATTGGGTTAGCAACAGATCCTTTTTGTTTGTCACAAGCTGCAATTGCACCTTCAATGTTTCCAGATTTGATGTCTTTTTGCAAGTTAGTCATAAAAGTATCTAAGTTTCCTGTACCAGCTGCTTTTGAAATAACTGCAAAACGCTCAAAAGAGAATACAATTACCATTAATAACAATCCTAACAATACAGGTACAATTGGACCTCCTTTGTAAACCATTGCTAACATATTACCAGGTAGTGGGTGTCCTGTATTAACTCCACCTTCGAAATTAGCACCATTACCCATTATGAAATTCCAGATCAACCATCCAACAAAAATACATGCTACAATAATGATTCCTGAGATCATTCCTCCTCCGTTTGCCGCTTTTTCTTTTTTAACGTTTGCCATTTTT
>CAZMHK010000139.1:0-8200 GCA_964566045.1 uncultured Flavobacterium sp. | reverse complement strand
AAAAAACAATGGTGGAATTGAAGGTGTAACTTACCCAATTCTTGCTGATACAAACCGTAACTTATCTAACATTTTAGGAATTCTTGACATCGACTCAACGGAGTATAGCGAAGAAACAGATTCTGTTATCATCGAAGGATCAAACGTAACTTTTAGAGCTACTTATTTAATTGATGAAACGGGAAAAATTTTCCACGAAAGTGTAAACGATATGCCATTAGGTCGTAACGTAAACGAGTACTTGCGTATGGTTGATGCTTACACTCACATTCAAGAAAAAGGTGAAGTTTGTCCTGCAAACTGGGAAGCTGGTAAAGAGGCAATGAGCGCTGACCGCGTAAGTACTGCTGAATACTTAAGTTTAAACTAATAAAATAAAGATACAAAGGTTAGAGGGCCTGAGCGAAAGCTTTTTTGTCGCACAAAGTCAAGAAGTGTAATCACTCTGTCTCTTTGAACCTTTGCTCCTTTCAACTCTAAAAAAACATCCCATGTTAATTGAATTAACTTCTGATAGTTTACAAGATTTAATCGCTAAAGAAGAAAAAGTGGTAGTACAGTTTTCAGCTTCTTGGTGTGGCAACTGCCGAATCATGAAACCAAAATTCAAAAAATTGGCTACTGAAAACGAAGCCATGACTTTCGTTTTGGTAGACGCTGAAAATTTCCCAGAATCACGCAAATTAGCTAATGTAAGCAACTTGCCTACTTTTGCTACTTTTGTAAATGGAAAATTGGTAAACGAAACACAAACCAACAAACAAGAAGTATTGGTTGAGTTGGTAAACGAAATTGTTTAATTTTTTAATTAAAGTTTTAAGATTCTCAGCTTTAGAGATAAATCTTAAATTGATCAAAAACTTAGACAATAAAATAAAAAAAGAATATGAAATTACCCGTAATCAAACATTTAACGCAATTTATCGAGGAAAATGATGAGGACTACATCATTGAAACCATTGATGTACTAGAAGCTATGACTGAAATTCCTTCCTTGAAAGATGAAGAATTAGATGTTATTGGCGAGTTAATCTCAAACATGTACGGTGCGATTGAAGTCAACAAATTGGTTAAATCTGGTATTGATAAAAAAGAAACATTTAACCAATGTATGAAACGAGTGCTTGGATCAATCGATAAGTAAAAAAGTTTTACCTTATACAAAGCGCATTCTAACTCAGGATGCGTTTTTTTTTGCCAAAAGTCAAAAGGTTCCACGTAAAATTAAAATTAAATTATCGCTAAAAACAAAAGTTATAAGCCAACACTACGTTCAAAATCTTAAATAATTTTCATACTTTTGAACCTCACAAAAAAAGAAATAACATGGCTTCAATTACATTAGGAGGAAATCCAATAAACACCTCAGGTTCATTACCTTTAGTAGGAACAAAATTAAATGATTTCAATTTAGTTGCAACGGATCTTTCAATTGCAAATTTAAACTCATTTGCTGGTAAAAAATTAGTTTTTAATATTTTTCCGAGTATTGATACAGGTACATGCGCTGCCTCAGTTAGAAAATTCAACGAAAGTGCGGCAAGTCTTGACAACACAGTGGTTCTTTGTGTTTCTCGCGATTTACCTTTTGCTCAAAAACGTTTTTGTGGTGCTGAAGGACTTGAGAATGTGGTAAATCTTTCCGATTTTGCAACAGGAGAATTTGGAAAAAACAACGGTTTAGAAATCACTGACGGGCCATTAGCAGGTTTACACTCTCGCGTAATCATTGTAACTGATGCTGATGGTGTTATTACGCATACAGAGCAAGTAGGCGAAATTGCAGACGAACCAAATTACGAAGCTGCTTTAGCGGTATTGTAATCCATAAAATATGGAATTTCATAAAGATAAAAAATTTGTTTCAGGGCGCTTAAAGAGTATTCAATATGCTTTTAAAGGCGCCTTAAAACTAATTAAAACCGAGCACAGCATCATGGTGCAATGCGCTCTTGGATTTGTGGTTACAGCTGCAGGATTTTATTTTGAAATTTCAAAAACAGAATGGCTTATTCAAATCTTAGTAATTGGTCTGGTATTATGTACCGAAGGCCTCAATACTGCGGTTGAAAAAATAGCCGATTTTATTCACCCCGATTTTAATGAAAAAATAGGATTTATAAAAGACATAGCTGCCGGAGCGGTATTTTTTGCCGCTCTTACAGCTATTACTCTTGGGCTGATAATTTATATCCCTTACTTTTTTTAGGAAAATTTACAATTTATAATGGCAAAGACTCCGAAAACGGCACCCGTTCGTAAACAAGCATCTGATAAAGCACCTGCAAGCAATCCACTTAAATTTAACAAGCAACAAAAATTTGTACTTGGAATTTTGTTGGTATTGTTTGCCATCGCATTGTTAGTTGCCTTTATCTCTTTCTTTATCTTCGGTCAAGAAGATCAAAGTACAGTTCATCAGCTAACCGATCGTTCTGAAACTGCTCACAATTGGCTTGGTAAATTCGGAGCTTTCCTAGCTGATTTGTTGATTTATCGTGGCTTTGGATTATCAGCGTTTTTATTTGTGCGTTTATTTTTAGTAACTGGTTTTTTTGTTTTGTTGGAAATTCCACTAAAACGACTTAAAAATATTTGGTTTTGGGACTTTTTCATTATGATTGTGGTAAGCGTGCTTTTTGGTTTTTTTGCTACCGAAGCACCTGAATTAGGCGGTACCATAGGTTTTGAATTGAACTTGTTCTTGCAAGATTATCTAGGCAAAATTGGTACTCTACTCACTTTAATTTTTGGTGTAGTACTATTTTTAATTTTCAAACTTAAAATAGCGCCGGAAAAAATTCAAGCTTTTTTAAACAGTACAAAATCTGAAAAAGAAGAAATAATTCCAAAACCTGCTGAAAAAGAGAATACTGCAGCTTACAATTTAGAGGAATATGCTACAGCTGAAGAGGAAGAAATAGATCCTTTTCATATCAAAAATAATGGTTCGAAGTTTGAAATTAACAAAGAAGCACTTAAACCAACCATCAATTCTTCATCTGACCTTCCGGCAAAACCAATAAGTAAACCGATAGCTATGGAAGTTACCCCTGCTCCTATTACCAAAATAGAGCCAGAAGTAACAGAATCATTTGTTATTGAAACCGCTGCAGAAGAGGATATTATTGAAGAAAATCTTGCCTCTAGACTTGTAGCTGATTTTGGTTTATTTGACCCTACTTTGGATCTCTCAAATTACAAATTCCCAACTATTGATATTTTGAAGGAATACTCTAGTGGTGGAATCACCATTAATCAAGAAGAATTAGAAGAAAATAAAAACCGTATTGTTGATACGCTTCGTAACTACAAAATCGAAATTGCACAGATAAAAGCTACCGTTGGTCCATCGGTTACATTGTACGAAATTGTGCCAGAGGCTGGAATACGTATTTCGAAAATTAAGAGTTTAGAGGATGATATTGCACTTTCACTCTCTGCACTAGGAATTCGAATTATAGCACCAATTCCTGGAAAAGGAACGATTGGTATCGAGGTTCCAAATAAAAACCCAACCATGGTTTCGATGAAAAGTGTTATTGGTAGCGCTAAATTTCAAGAAGCCGAAATGGAATTACCAATTGCATTAGGAAAAACAATTTCAAACGAAACATTTGTAGTTGACTTAGCAAAAATGCCGCACTTATTGATGGCAGGTGCTACTGGTCAAGGTAAATCGGTTGGGTTGAACGCGGTTTTAACTTCGCTTTTGTACAAAAAACATCCCGCCGAAGTAAAATTTGTTTTAGTTGATCCTAAGAAAGTTGAATTAACTCTTTTCAATAAAATAGAAAGACATTATTTAGCAAAGTTACCAGACATGGATGATGCCATTATCACCGATAATGCTAAGGTAGTCAATACTTTAAATTCTCTTTGTGTGGAGATGGATAACCGTTACAGCTTATTGAAAGATGCGATGGTTCGAAATATCAAAGAGTATAACGAAAAATTCAAATCAAGAAAATTAAATCCTGAAAACGGTCACAGATTTTTACCTTATATTGTATTGGTAGTGGATGAGTTTGCCGATTTAATAATGACCGCAGGAAAAGAAGTCGAAGTGCCTATTGCTCGCTTGGCACAATTAGCCAGAGCAATTGGAATTCACTTGATTATTGCTACGCAACGACCGTCGGTAAATGTGATTACCGGTTTAATTAAGGCCAATTTTCCGGCTCGTATTGCTTTTAGAGTAACATCTAAAATTGACTCTAGAACTATTTTAGATACACAAGGAGCGGATCAATTAATTGGTCGAGGTGATTTACTGTACACGAACGGTAATGATGTGGTACGCGTTCAATGCGCCTTTATTGATACGCCCGAAGTCGAAAAAATTACAGAATTTATTGGTGCACAAAAAGCATACGCCACTGCTTATTTGTTACCAGAATTTGTTGGAGAAGAAAATGGCATCAATCTTGATGTAGATATTTCTGAAAGAGACAGCTTATTCAGAGAAGCAGCCGAAATTATTGTGAATGCACAGCAAGGTTCGGCATCACTATTGCAAAGAAAACTCAAACTAGGTTACAACCGAGCAGGAAGATTGATTGATCAATTAGAAGCTGCAGGAATTGTAGGGCCTTTTGAAGGAAGTAAAGCGCGTAGTGTAAACATCATGGATATGCATGCTCTTGACCAATTTTTCAACAATGAACAAAACAATTAAAACATGAAACTTAACATTCAAGACTCAAAAAGCAACAACTTTAAAAAATTAGCTAAAAAATGCACCCTTGTTTTGGCTTGCGTATTGTTGAGCTTTTCGGCGCAAGCCCAAGATAAAAAAGCAAAAGAACTACTTGATCAAGTGACAGCCAAAGTTAAAAGCTATAATAATATTGCTATTGATTTTAAATATTCCTTAAACAATAGTAAAGAAAATATCAATCAAGACAGTAAAGGAAATGTAACAATGAAAGGCAATCAGTATGTATTGAACTTCATGGGAGTAACTAAAATTTTTGACGGAAAGAAGACTTACACAATTGTACCTGAAGATGAAGAAATTACAATTTCAAGCATCAACGAAAAAGACGATAATGCTATCACACCTTCAAAAATGTTGACCTTTTTTAATAGTGGGTACAAATACACTATGGATATTGTTCAAAATGTAAAAGGGAGAAAAATTCAGTATATCAAATTGGTACCAACAAGTAGCAAGGACCAACGTAAAGAAATCCTTTTAGGAATTGATGTACAAACCAAACACATTTACAATTTAATAGAAGTTGGTAAAAAAGGAACAAAAACAACATTAACCGTTAATTCTTTTAAAACCAATCAGCCTTTGTCAAAAAATCAATTTACCTTTGTGGGGAGTAAATATCCAAATTACTACATCAATAAATTAGATTAAAGCATTAGGTGAAAATTCTTGACAAATACTTATTAAAAACATTTCTGACTACATTTACAACCGTATTTGTAATCTTATTTTTTATCTTCATTTTACAAACCGTTTGGTTATTCATATCAGAGTTAGCCGGGAAAGATTTAGACGTTTTTATGGTCATAAAATTCCTGGCTTTTTCTATGCCTAGAATTGTGCCATTGGTTTTACCACTCTCTATTTTATTAGCATCTATCATGACTTTCGGGAATTTAGCCGAAAATTATGAATTTGCCGCAATGAAATCCTCAGGAATTTCACTGCAAAGAGCCATGCGCAGTCTAACCGTATTTATAACTTTATTGAGTATCGTTGCTTTCTTCTTTGCAAACAATGTCATTCCCTACGCCGAATATAAATTTATTAACTTTCGTAAAAATATTGCTCAAGTCAAACCTGCATTAGCTATTGCCGAAGGACAATTTAGCGATGTAGGATATTACAACATTAAAGTTGATAAAAAAAGTGGTAAAGAAGGAAATATATTATCAGGAATTACCATACATAAAAAATCAAAGATTGGTGACGGAAGTAAAACCGTTATTAAAGCTAAAAATGGAGAGTTGATTAGTAGTGAGGAATCGAGTATTTTAAAGCTAGTTTTAAATGACGGGCACTATTATGAAGATATTGTTCCTAAAAAATACGAGGATCGTAGCAAAATGCCGTTCATAAAAAGTGCATTCAAAAAGCAAGTTATCAATATTGATTTATCAGAATTTTATAAGTCAGATGTAAATGATGAGTCGGTAGCTAATACCAATACCATGTTAACTTCAAGTGAATTGAACTATACTTTAGACTCCTTGAACAAAAATTTAAAAACAGAGATTGTTTCATTTACCCAAAACGCAGCAATACGGATTAGTTATCCACAGAAATTAAAAAACGACACCATAAAAAAGAAAAAAGCAATTCCTAAAGATGTACTGTCCTTATATAGTGCCAATCAACAAAAGGACATCTTAAATATTGCCGTAAGTAATGTAAAAAGCACGGCCTACTCTATCGATTCTTCCAAATTAGAATTATTTAACAAACAAAAAAACATCAATAAGCATTTGATTGCTTTGTATGATAAGTTTGTGATCGTTTTTGCTTGTTTTCTGATGTTTTTTATTGGCGCTCCGTTGGGTGCTATTATACGCAAAGGTGGTTTGGGACTTCCTATTGTATTTGCAGTACTTATCTTTATCACCTTTCACTTTATCAATACGTTTGGAAAACGACTGGCACAAGAAAATGGCATGACTCCATTTCTTGGTTCTTGGCTATCTTCATTTATATTGACGCCACTTGCAGTACTTCTTACTTATCGTGCTACAAATGATATAGGATTAATTAATATGGACAGCCTGTTGGCTCCTATTCAAAAGTTTATTAAAAAAATACTACCCACACAAAACTAAAAGTCAAAATGGACCTAGACACAATACAATTAAATACTATAGAAGAAGCAATTGAAGACATCCGTCAAGGGAAAGTAATCATTGTAGTTGATGATGAAGATCGTGAAAACGAAGGGGATTTTTTGGCTGCAGCCGAAAAGGTAACACCTGAAATGATCAATTTTATGGCTACACACGGTCGCGGATTAATTTGTGCTCCTCTAACAGAAAGCAGATGTAAAGAATTAGGTTTACATGTAATGGTAAGTAACAATACCGATCCCATGGAAACAGCATTTACAGTATCAGTTGACTTAAGAGGTAATGGAGTAACTACGGGAATCTCAGCTGCTGACCGGGCAAAAACCATTCAGGCGTTAGTCGATTCAGAAACAAAGCCACATGATTTGGCACGACCTGGACATATTTTTCCTTTAATCGCCAAGCAAGGTGGTGTTTTACGCAGAACGGGGCACACAGAGGCAGCTATTGATTTTGCTAGACTGGCAGGTTTTAAACCAGCAGGAGTTATTGTAGAAATCATGAACGAAGATGGTACCATGGCTCGCCTACCGCAATTAGTAGCTGTGGCTAAAAAGTTTGATTTAAAATTAGTTTCTATTGAAGCATTAGTAGCATACCGAATGCAACACGATAGTCTAATTGTTAAGAAAGAAGATTTCAATTTAGAAACACGTTTCGGAACTTTCAGATTGCGTGCTTACGAGCAAACAACCAACAAGCAAATACATATAGCATTAACAAGGGGTACATGGAACTTGGGTGAACCAATTTTAACTCGTATCAACTCATCGCAAGTAAATAATGACTTATTGGGTACCTTAACCAATAATGCAGATAAGCAACTTGACGATATGTTCCGCAAAATTAACGAGGACGGAAAAGGAGCTGTTATTTTTGTAAATCAGGACATGCAATCGGTTAATTTATTGAGTCGTTTGGCTGATTTGAAAATTTTACAAGCCAAAGGTGAAATGAAAGCACCAAAAATTGTCATTGATAGTAAAGATTTCGGTATTGGAGCGCAAATTTTGCATGATATTGACATCTCGAAAATTCGCTTGGTGACCAATTCGGTTCAAGAAAAGCGTGTTGGAATGATTGGCTACGGCCTTGAAATAACAGAATACGTGAGTTACTAAAAAAATATTTAAAAATAAATTCTTTTTTTTTTGATTGTAAAACCAACAGAATGAAATGGTTAAAAGATCACCCAAAAAAGAGTCGGTTTTTTTCCGAAAAAGCGCTTGTATAACCCAAAAAGAACCTTACATTTGCAATCGCAATCAGTTCATGAGAGCGATATAATGGAGAAATGGCAGAGCGGTCGAATGCGGCAGTCTTGAAAACTGTTGACTGTAACAGGTCCGGGGGTTCGAATCCCTCT
>CAZMHK010000138.1:0-8204 GCA_964566045.1 uncultured Flavobacterium sp. | reverse complement strand
GATGGGAGTTTTAAATATTACACCCAATTCATTTTTTGATGGCGGAAAGTATAAAGATGAAAGTGCTATATTGACTCAGGTAGAAAAAATGCTACAGGCAGGCGCTACTTTTATTGATGTAGGTGCTTATTCTAGTAAGCCTAACGCCGAATTTGTAACGGAGCTAGAAGAAATTGAGCGCATTGTGCCCGTAATTGAATTGATTTTAAAATATTTTCCTGATGCATTACTATCGATAGATACTTTTAGGAGTGCTGTTGCAAAAGCTACTCTTGATAGCGGAGCGGCTCTTATCAATGATATTTCGGCGGGGAGTTTAGATGATGCCATGTTTGAAGTTGTGGCCAAATACCAAGTTCCTTATATCATGATGCACATGCGTGGCAATCCGCAAACGATGCAAACTTTGACAAATTATGATAATGTGATCAAAGAAATATTGTTTTGTTTTTCTGAAAAAATAGCATTGGCTCGCAGTTATGGTATCAATGATCTTATTGTTGATCCTGGCTTTGGATTTGCTAAAACTTTAACTCAAAATTTTGAGATTTTCCAAAAGTTAGAGCATTTTCACATTCTTGAGTTGCCGTTGCTTGTTGGTATTTCTCGCAAATCGATGATTTATAAAACTTTAGAAACGACCGCTCAAGAAGCCTTAAATGGTACAACAGTTTTGAACACTGTTGCATTAACTAAAGGCGCTCAGATACTGAGAGTACATGATGTAAAAGAAGCTATGGAGTGCGTTACTTTACTTCAAAACTTGAAATAATTATTAATCCCTTTATTGATGGTGATAGGGTTCATTTCGTAAAATAGTAAAGCCACGATACAATTGTTCGATAAAAAATAACCGAACCATTTGGTGTGAAAAAGTCATAAGCGAAAGAGAAATTTTGCCTTGTGCTTTGGTGTAAACAGTATCGGAAAATCCGTAAGGGCCACCAATTACAAATACCAAAGTTTTTATTCCTGAATTCATTTTCTTTTGTAATTCGGCCGAGAAACCTACGCTCGAAAAATTTTTACCGTTTTCATCCAGGAGAATCAATTGGTCAGTTGCAGTAATTTTTGAGAGTATCAATTCTCCTTCTTTCTCCTTTTGTTGGCTTTCGCTAAGATTTTTTACATTTTTGATGTCGGGAATAATTTCGAGCTCAAATTTGATGTAAAATGACAACCGTTTGGTGTAATCATCAATTAAAGTTTGCAAAGCTTTATTGTCGGTTTTTCCTATTGCGATTAGCTTAATATTCATAAAAAGAGCCTTTTTTGTGCAAATGTAATTCTAATCTTGAACTCCTTAAAAGATTCTCTTAAAATTCAATCCAGATATTATCAATTTGTAATTTAAAAGTTTCTGCTACTTTGTTGCCAATCAAAAAAGTAATTTCTTCAAGACTTCCACCGTTATAATTAGGTAAATCTAATTGACGTCCTCTGTAAAAAGGAGTGAGTTCAGAAATTGGAATCTTAATTACTTCCCAGTCTTTCCTTGTCGTAAAAGCATAGGTAAAAGCGTGTTTATCTATTCTGAATTCTTTCACTCTAAATTGATACTGCTTACCATCGCCTTTAATACGAAATAAAATAGTAGCAGTTTGAGGCAAACCTTGATATTGAATATCTAGTTTTGTCGCGCAAAATCCACCATTGTTAGCCAGTGATACCTCTCCGCTAAAAATAGTAACATTATCTTGATCAGTAGTCATTTTACTGCTGGAGATGCCACCCATAACGCCATCATTGACAGTACGCCAAGTTTGAATATTTTCTTTACAATTGGATTGATAAAGAATTTGAGAAGGTAGTAACTGTGGCGACATATTATGATTTGGGTAGTGGTGCACCTACAGCAATATCGCAACGGTGGTTTTCTTGACCGTGTGGCGGATTCATTCCTTCGGCTGTAACTACCGCTGGTGTTGGTTGTGCAGGTGTGGTAGTAACTGTTGTTGTAGGATTAGGTACAGCTTGTACAGTCTGAGTACTTGCTGTTTGAACGGGTGCTTGGGCTGCTGCCTTTGGCGTGCTTAACGAAGCTCCTACTGGAATATCACAACGGTGTTTTGGTTGACCGTGAGCAGGGTTTGGGTCAGATACATTTGTAGTTGGTGTCGCAGTTGGGTTTGTTGCTATTGCAGTACCTGTCGTGCCTGTCATTCCAGCATTTTGGCTTTGCATTTGTTTTCCAACCTCTGTAAAAGGAACTATCACTCTATTGGTTGTGTCTGGAGTTGGTTCGTTCTTTTTGCACGAAGTAACAAGGACGGCAAATAGTACGAAGAAAGGAATTATTGATTTCATGAGATGTAAAATTTTGGTAGGGTAAAGATAGTATTAAAATAATTGTGTCCCAAAAAATCCAATTCAAGTTGATTTAAATCATTTTTATTGAATAGCTTGTCGGATTGTTTGATGCAGTTTCTATGCTTTCTTGTTGCGATTTTAATTTTATCAGCATTTCAGCAGACTTTTAAAGAGCTCGGGAGCTTTTTGTTTCTTCATTTTTGTGATTTTTTTATAATTTTTAGCTAGATTCAAATTTTAGATTAAACAAAATAAAACCTATTTTAGCCAGCCTAAAACAAGAATATAATGATTAGCCAAAATCAGTTTGATCAAGAGTTGCACCAAATTATTGCAAATGCTATACGTGAGGATGTTGGATCGGGTGATTACAGCTCTTTATCATGTATTCCTAGCGATGCAACAGGTAAAGCTAAATTACTAGTAAAAGAGGATGGTATCATCGCTGGCGTTGAATTCGCTAAAATGGTTTTTCACTTTGTTGATGTTAATTTGCAAGTAGAAACTTTAATTGAAGATGGTAGTTTTGTAAAGAAAGGCGACGTTGTTTTTTACGTGAGCGGCAGTTCGCAATCCATCCTAAAAGCGGAGCGTGTAGTTTTAAATTCAATGCAACGCATGTCAGCTATCGCTACAAAAACAAATCATTTTGTACAATTATTAGAAGGTACTAAAACAAAAATTTTAGATACCCGCAAAACAACACCGGGTTTTAGAGCTTGTGAAAAATGGGCGGTAAAAATTGGTGGTGGCGAAAACCATCGATTTGCTTTGTATGATATGGTAATGCTTAAGGATAATCATAACGATTTTGCAGGCGGAATCACCTTGGCAATCGAAAAAACTAAAGCGTATTTAGCGGCTAATAACTTAGATTTGAAAATCATCGTTGAGGCCCGAAATTTAGATGAAATACAAGAAATTTTAAAAAGCGAAGGTGTTTTTAGAATTTTGATTGACAACTTTAACTTTGAGGACACGAAAAAAGCAGTTGAACTAATTGGAACAAAATGCTTAACAGAGTCATCAGGAAATATCAATGAAAACACAATCAGAGCGTATGCAGAATGTGGTGTAAATTATATTTCTTCAGGGGCATTAACTCATTCGGTTTATAACATGGACTTGAGTTTAAAAGCAATATGAATCTTGTAGCAGTTGATAAACTTGTTAAAATGCCTGTGATTCGGCATGTAATTTCGGGACTTCAAAAATTGAAGTTACCGTGGTTACAAGGTTTGTCGCTGTATGATTTAATTGTGTTGTACGTGCGTGGTATTTTAGAAAGTGCTTTGCCGTATCATGCTAGTGCCATTGCTTTTAGCTTTTTTATGGCCTTATTTCCATTTGCACTATTTATATTGAACTTGATTCCATTTATACCAATTGCTGGTTTTCAAGAAGATTTTTTATTGTTCGTAAAAGATGGCGTACCTCCTAATACCTACGACGCGATTTATAAAATTATAAGTGATATTTTGAATAATAGTGATTCAGGGTTACTGTCTTCTGGTTTTTTCTTGTCTATTTTCTTGATGGCAAATGGTTTAAATGGTATACTTGGTGGTTTTCAAACCTCAAGACACGTTCTTATCAAACGGGGTTTTTTTAGGCAATATTTTGTTGCTCTAGGAATGTCACTACTTTTGTCTGTACTTTTGCTAGTTACAGTTGCTACCATTGTTGTTTTTGAAGTTTTACTTCAAAAAACAGTTTTTAGTGATCAAGTTTTACTTATTGTTTCAGGCAGGTACGCATTTGTTATTTTGATGATATTATTAACGATATCAATTTTATTTAAGTTCGGAACGAAAAGAGTAGGGAATAGAGCATTTATATCTATCGGTTCTGTATTTACAACGGTATTGATTTTAATAGATTCGTACTTATTTGGAATTTGGGTAATTAAATTTTCAAAATATAACGAACTTTACGGTTCAATTGGAACGCTTCTTATATTGATGTTCTACATTTGGATCAACTGTGTTATTTTGTTACTAGGTTTCGAGTTAAACGCTATCGTAACCAAATTGCGAAGCAAAAAAGAATGACATTCAAAATAATAAAAAATAAACCAACTATAAAATTAATATATATTTAAAAAAATGAAGAAAGCAGTAACAATTTTCGCAATGATGGTATCAATGGCTTTTTATGGTCAAAATCATTCAGTACTTGGTAAATGGAAAACAATTGATGATGCAACTGGAAAAGCGAAATCAACTGTTGAAATTTATGAGCGCGGCGGATTGGTATATGGTAAAATTGTCGATATTGTTGATGCCGATAAAAGAAAAAGTATTTGCACCTTGTGTACTGGAGAAGATAAAAACAAACCAGTTATGGGTTTGGTAATTATTAAAGGTCTTAAAAAAGATGGCAAGGAGTATAGTGGTGGTAAAATTGTTGACCCAACTACAGGTAAACAATACAAATGTTTCATTGCACTTGAAGGAAACGATAAGTTAAATGTTAGAGGTTATATTGGAGTATCATTATTTGGTCGCACTCAAACGTGGAATAGGATTAAATAAGCTTTGCTTGAAATAGCACAGTAGGTAAGTTTTTAATTTACTTATTGACTTGCCTAAAAAAGATATCATGTATTTTGTTGAAGTCATTTTGCCGCTATCTTTGGCAAAAACGTTTACTTATTCTATCTCTCATGAGGAGTTTAAATTCATCCAAAAAGGGATGCGCTTGGCTGTGCCGTTTGGTAAAAACAAGATATATACAGGATTGGCACTTTATACGCATCAAGAAGCTCCACTTTTGTACGAAGCAAAGGATATTCATCAGATTTTAGATGAAAAACCTGTAGTTACTGAAATTCAATTGAATCATTGGCAATGGATTTCGTCTTATTATATGTGTGCTATTGGCGATGTGTACCGTGGGGCTATGCCAAGTGCCTTGCTGCTCGAAAGCGAAACTACCATTAAGCAACAATCTGATAAATTTGTTGATGTTTCTTTGCTTACGGATGATGAGTATTTAGTCTACGAGGCATTACAGCAACAAGCAACACTGAAACTAGTCGATTTAATAGCGATTTTGAACAAGAAAAATGTTTTTCCTGTTATTCAAAAACTCCTCGATAAAAACATTTTAGTTCTAGAGCAAGAAATACAAGAGAGTTATAAAGCAAAGTTGGTACGCTATGTAAAATTGCATGCTCAATATCAGGGTGACTCTGGGTTGAGAACTTTGTTGGAAAATTTAAAAAATGCTCAAAAGCAAAAAGATATTGTGATGACATTTTTTCAGCTTAGCGCTAGCGAGAAAAAACCAATTTCGGTCAAAAAGTTGATAGAGGCTTCTAAGTCAACAAGTGCCACAGTGAAAGCCCTAATCGCCAAAGAAATATTTGAAGAATATTTTATTGAAACTGATCGTGTTCATTTTGGAGCTAAAAACGCTGCTGAACTTAAATTAAGTGAACAACAACAAGCGGCAAGCTTAGCTATAAAAGAAGTTTTTAAATCTAAAGATGTTTGTTTGCTTCATGGAGTCACTTCAAGCGGAAAAACAGAAGTCTACATCCAGCTAATTCAAGAATATTTAAATTCTGGTTTGCAAACTTTATTTTTATTACCCGAAATTGCACTAACAACACAATTGGTGAGCCGCTTAAGTGCTTACTTTGGTAATAAAGTAGCAGTATATCACTCCAAATACAACAATAATGAGCGTATTGAAGTTTGGCGCCAAGTATTAGATAATTCCGAAAAAGCTCAGGTAATTATTGGAGCTCGCTCTGCATTATTTTTGCCATTTGCTAAATTGGGTTTGATCATTGTTGATGAGGAGCACGAGCAAACTTTTAAGCAAGTAAAGCCAGCGCCTAGGTACCATGCCAGAGATGCTGCAATTGTACTAGCAAATGCTAGTAAGGCAAAAGTTCTGTTAGGATCTGCCACCCCAAGTATCGAAACTTACTATAATGCACAGAACGAGAAATACGGACTGGTAGAATTAAACAAGCGCTATGGAAATGTGCATATGCCTGTTATTGAGTTGGTAGATCTTAAAGATAAATATTTCCGCAAGAAAATGACTGGTCATTTTAGTGATGTTTTGATTGCAGAAATGAATCAGGCTTTAGCATTAGGTGAACAAGTAATATTGTTTCAAAATCGTAGAGGCTATGCGCCAGTTGTTGAATGTATGACTTGCGGCCACGTACCACAATGTCAGCAGTGTGATGTTAGTTTGACTTACCATAAAAATAAAAGTCAATTACGCTGCCATTATTGTGGTTACACCATGGCAAAACCAACTAGTTGTCATGCTTGCTCAAGTATTGATTTGTTGACAAAAGGTTTTGGTACTGAGCAAATAGAGCAAGAATTACTCTCTTTATTGCCAAACGCAAAAATTGGAAGAATGGATCAAGATACAACTAGAGGTAAATTCGGTTTTGAACGTATTATTGATACTTTTAAGAATAGAGAAGTCGATATTTTGGTGGGAACACAAATGCTAGCCAAAGGTTTAGACTTTGATAACGTAAGTTTGGTAGGGATTTTAAATGCTGATAATATGCTATATCATCCTGATTTTCGTGCGTTTGAGCGAAGTTATCAAATGATGACTCAAGTAGCAGGTAGGGCAGGAAGAGCTCAAAAGCAAGGAAAAGTTATTATTCAAACTTATAATGTTAATCACAATACGATTCAGCAGGTTACAAGGAATGATTATATTGGCATGTATCAAGAACAGTTGTACGACCGACAAATTTATAAATATCCTCCTTATTATAGGATTATTAAGTTAGTTTTAAAACAGCGTGATTATGATAAACTGAAACAGGGTTCGATGTGGTTGTATCAAGTTTTACAACAAAATTTAAACATACCTGTGTTAGGTCCGGAGGAGCCCGCAATTAATAGAATTCGTAATGAATACCTACGGACAATCATGATTAAAATACCTCAAAGCGTGGCTATTGGCACAACAAAAAAAACTATCCAAAAAATATTGAATAGTTTTGAAGCTGTTCCACAATACCGCTCTATCAAGGTGACGGTTAATGTAGATTATTATTAAGAGTAAGATAAAGCTTTGACTAAGTCTTCTTTTTTATGTCTGCTTAGAGGAATTTTGGTTACGCCAATCTCTGCGAACTTGCTATTGAAACGTTCAACCTTATCAATGTTAATGATGTATGATTTGTGAACTCGAACAAATTTATCTTTAGGGAGATCATTTTCAAATGATTTCATTGTGGATAAAACCAAATGACTATCATCTTCAGTTACTACCTTAACGTAGTCGCCAAAAGCCTCAATCCATTTAATTCTAGCAGTAAAAATTTTGAGCTTTTTTAAATTACTTTTTATGAAAATGTGGTCACCTTCTTCGTCCTTGTTATCTTTTTTTAGTAAATAAAAATCGATAGCTCTTTTAACAGAAGCGTTAAAACGATCAATAGCGATTGGTTTTTGTAAATAATCAGTGGCGTCGTAATCAAAAGCCTTTAAAGCGTACTCCGCTTTTGAGGTGATAAAAATAATTTGCGGCTTTACTTTTAAGCCGTCTAAAAAATCAAATCCATTGATTACGGGCATTTCAATGTCTAAAAAAATCAAATCTACGTTATGAATAGACATGCAACTGCGCGCTTCAATTGCGTTAGAAAAATCACCAACAAGATGTAAATTTTGGTGATTGTTAACTAGCTTGGCGATGATCATCCTTTGGATGGAACTATCATCAACTACTACACAATTTAGTTTCATATTTTGATGTATTTAGATTTGGTACGGTAAACATAACTATTTTTTTTTGATTTTTCGGTTAGAAGATTAGTTTTTTTAAAGACAGGGTAAAAATATCATTGATAGTTGTTGGAAATTGAAAAAATATCTCTACTTTTGCACCCAAATTAACAA
>CAZMHK010000137.1:0-8214 GCA_964566045.1 uncultured Flavobacterium sp. | reverse complement strand
AGGTCTGCGGCCAAGGTTTCGCGGATCCCAAGTCCGATCTGCTGACGGTGACCTGTATTTCTACAGTTCGAATAATCCGCTAGATCCAACAAATGAATTATCAGCACCATTTGAAACACATCATTTGGTAAAAAGTAATTTGCTTTTGCGCATTAATTTTGGGAATAAATACGCCACACGTCCTGACGGAAAATTCAATATTCGCAACAGTGATTACCCCACTTTATACTTTGGTCTAGAAAAAGCGTGGGCAGCATCTGATAAAAAATATGAATTTGAACACTGGAATACGAGCGCTTTTTATGATTTAAAGTTAGGGAACAAAGGCCTTTTGGGTATCAATCTGAAAGCAGGTTTGTTTACCAATGCAAAAAATATTGCATTTACAGATTACAAACATTTTAATGGTAATCAAACCAGTATTGGACAAACTGCTCGTTATTTAAACACTTTTAATTTGTTACCGTATTATTCACAAAGCACGAATGATCGCTACTTTGAAGCACACACAGAGTACAATGACAACGGATACTTGATGAATAAAATTCCGCTTTTGAACAAATTAAAATCGACTTTAATTTTGGGAGCACACCAACTTTCAACTCCGTCGGCAAAATCGTATTCCGAACTTAGTGTTGGTTTAGACAATCTTGGTTTTGGAAAATTAAAATTGTTTCGTGTTGATTATGTGCGATCTTTTCAAAATGGAGTCTCCAAAAACGGAGTGGTTTTTGGTTTGAAAATCTTAGATGTTTTGGAGTAGAATGACAAACATGACGCAATTCAATTAAAAAACACCCAAGTGGTGTTTTTTTTTTACAACCATTCAATTAGGTTCAACATGAATTAAAACATGACCTAGCTCTGGGATACGTTCCCGTAAAGTATCCTTTAATTGATGTGCCAAATCATGTCCTTCTTTTACTGAAATAGTCGAATCGACAATGGCGTGCAAATCAACATGGTATTGCATGCCTGCTTTTCGAATAAAACATTTTTCAGTATCAATAATTCCATCTACTTGCTGCGCTACTTCACGTATTTGATCAATCAAATCATCGTACAAGTGCTCGTCCATAATTTCACCTAAAGCAGGTCGGAATATCAAATAACTATTGTACAGAATAAAGAAAGAAGCAAAAAGAGCCGCCCAATCATCAGCAGACTCATATCCTTTTCCTAAAAATAAAGCAATTGAGATTCCTATAAAAGCAGCTACGCTAGTAATAGCGTCAGATCGATGGTGCCACGCATCAGCCTTTAATGACGAACTGTTGGTTTGAATACTACGTTTCATTACCACGCGAAACGAATATTCTTTCCATAAAATGATAGCTCCCAGAACTATTAATGTCCAAGGTTTAGGTAAATCATGAGGAATACTGATATTAACAATACTTTCGTAAGCAATTATAGTTGCCGATGTAATTAAAAAACCAACTACTAAAAACGTAATCAAGGGTTCGGCTCGGCCATGACCGTAAGGATGATTGTCATCTGCTGGTTTATTGGAATATTTAATTCCGAACAAAACCAAAAAGGAAGCAAATATATCAGTTGTTGATTCGATAGCATCTGCAATAAGCGCATACGAATTACCAAAAAAACCCGCCACGCCTTTAATCAAAGCTAAAATTGTGTTACCGATAATACTAAAATAGGTTGCTTTTATGGCTGTTTGCTCACTTGACATAATTAATGTAGGGTCTTTAAATAAAAATCGTTTAAGTAAATACAAATCAACTTCTTAATTTGTTATTTACTTAAACGACAAAAAGTAAAAAAAAGGATTTAAGCGCGTACAATATTTGCACCAATCGCTCTTAAACGCTCATCAATGCGCTCATAACCGCGATCAATTTGCTCAATATTTTGAATAGTACTCGTACCTTTTGCTGAAAGCGCTGCTATCAACAATGAGATTCCCGCACGAATATCTGGTGATGACATGGTTGTGGCTTTCAATTGAGATTGAAAATCATGCCCCATTACTACAGCGCGGTGCGGATCACACAACATAATTTTGGCACCCATATCAATTAATTTATCCACGAAAAACAAACGGCTTTCGAACATTTTTTGGTGAATTAACACATCGCCTTTCGCTTGAGTAGCAACAACCAAAACAATACTCAATAAATCAGGAGTAAATCCTGGCCAAGGCGCATCGGCAATTGTCAAGATAGATCCATCAATATCTGTTTTTACTTCGTAACCGTTTACGTGAGCAGGAATATAAATATCATCTCCTTGTCGCTCTAATCTAATACCTAGTTTACGGAAGGTATTTGGAATAAGTCCTAGGTTATCCCAACTTACATTTTTAATAGTAATTTCTGACTTTGTCATTGCTGCCAATCCAATCCAACTACCAATTTCGATCATGTCAGGTAAAATTCTGTGCTCGCAACCACCAAGGCTTTCTACTCCTTCAATAGTAAGTAAATTAGAACCTACACCTGTGATTTTCGCACCCATTGAATTCAACATTTTACATAATTGTTGCAAATAAGGTTCGCAAGCTGCATTGTAAATTGTAGTAATTCCTTTTGCTAAAACTGCTGCCATTACAATGTTGGCAGTTCCTGTTACTGATGCTTCATCAAGTAACATGTTTGTTCCTGTTAGCCCATCAACAGTTTCTACTCCGTAAAAATGGTCTTCTCTGTTATAACGGAATTTAGCACCCAAATTAATAAAACCTTCAAAATGAGTATCTAATCTACGACGACCAATTTTATCTCCACCTGGTTTCGGAATGTATCCTTTACCAAAACGAGCTAAAAGTGGCCCTACAATCATGATTGACCCACGCAATGAGCCACCTTCTTTTTTGAAAGCTTCGGTTTCTAGGTATTGTACATTAACCTCATCTGCTTGAAAAGTGTACGAGCCTGAGCCCATTTTTTGAATTTTAACTCCTAAATTTCCTAATAGGGTGATTAGTTTATTGATATCAATAATATCCGGAATATTATTAATCGTCACTTTTTCAGGAGTTAAAAGCACGGCACATAAAATTTGTAACGCTTCGTTTTTTGCTCCTTGTGGCGTGATTTCACCTTTTAGACTAATGCCTCCTTCTATTTTGAAAATTCCCATTTTTTTACAGTTATGAGTTATAAATTAATTCTTTTTTCGTTTATCTCGTAAAGCTTTCTTGTTTTTAAAAACAATCCTGCTAAGGCCTCTATATTTAGTTACTGAGGTTTTCTATTTTGATTTTTATGTGCAGGATTTAATTTTCCTGACTTTTGATTTTTGTTACCCATAATTTTTGGCTGACCTGGAGGCGTAATTTTATTCGACATACGCTTATTGGTTCGGAGTAAATCAGTGGTGTTTAGCAACTCTTCTGAACTTTGAATTAGGTTTAACTTACCATCAGAAAGCTCGTATAAATGTTCAAAAATCACATCATCTTTTACGGTGTCTTTATTCCAACTCAAATATGATTTTTTCATATGATTGGCAATTACTTTAACCAAAGCACTTTTCATTTCGCCCTCTTCCCACTTATTAGCCACATCAATCATGTACTTGATATTATTTCCATAAAAGCGGTACTTCGGAAAGTTTTGCGGGTATTGTAACACATCTGGTTTCAATTGCAAGACTTCACGCGATGGAATTGGGTAAGGAGAATCGGCTACCAATCTAAAATCAGACATGATAAAAAGCTGATCCCAAAGTTTATGTTGAAAATCAGGCACATCCCTTAAATGCGGATTCAAGCTGCCCATAACTTGAATAATATATTTGGCTGCTTTATTGCGTTCTACATCATCCTTTATAACGGTGGCTTGATCAATTAATTTTTGTAAATGCCTGCCGTATTCTGGAATAATGAGGTGCGTACGCTCTGCATTATACTCCAAGTGGTGTACGACGTCGTTGGCATTTTCTTTAATATATTTTGGGTTCATATACGATTGTATCAATTTTGAAAGATTCAGATGCTGTCGAAAATAAAATAATTCAACCCTGCTTTCAAAAAAATTAGAGTGTTTGTTTTAAAGCGATACGATACCTTCGATCACGGAAACTTCCTGATATTTATTGACTACTTGCTGGGCATCTTTCATCGTAACGTCAATAGAAATACTAGTAAATTTACCTGTTTTGGATGCAGTGGTTTTAATAACAGCTCCTAAACCATCAAAGGACTTGTGCACAAATTCAACATTATTAGTGGTTGTGGGTACAATAAATTTGAATAAATAAGCTGAAGGCCAAGTAGTACTCGACTCTAATTCGCCTTTTAATCGATCATAAAATTCTTCCGTCTTTTTGTCCATTTTCGGTATAAAAAATAAAAAGCAAAGATACGGTTTCAAACGTAAAATATGAATATTGAACTGTGAATTTTTGAAAGCTTGCATTTTAAATGGCTTGATTTTTTCAAATCCCAATAAGTTTAAGTAAATTTGCCCCTTATTTTTTAAAAGTGCAGAAAGAAATCATAGTTATCATTGGCGGTCCAGGAACAGGAAAGTCTACATTAATAGACGGTTTAGTAGAAAAAGGACATTGTTGTTACCCTGAGATTTCTCGGGAGGTAACACTTGAAGCCAAAAAACAAGGAATAGACCAACTGTTTCTTGAAAAACCTTTACTTTTTAGCGAAATGCTGCTGGAAGGGCGTAAAAAACAATTTGAAAATGCTTCAAAAGAGCCACACAATGTTGTATTCATTGATCGTGGAATTCCAGATGTATTAGCGTACATGCACTACATAGGCGACACCTACCCTGAGAGTTTTGACGCAGCTTGCAAAGACCATGTATATTCAAAAATTTTCCTTTTACCACCGTGGGAAGAAATTTACATTAGCGATGAAGCTCGTTATGAAAACTTTGAACAAGCTCAAATAATTTATAACCATTTGGTCGACACCTACCAAAAATACGGTTACCATTTGATTGAAGTACCTAAAGACACCGTAGAGAACAGGATTCAGTACATTTTAGATCGGATCTAATACTGATTTTTTGTTTTTTATCAAGAAATACGTATCTTTTACTCCAATTAAATACCAATTAGTTGGTACCAATGAAATTTGCCTTGTATGCAAGAAGCAGTTGCTATTCTTCAAAAATATTGGAAACACGATACATTTAGGCCGCTACAAAGCGAAATCATTCAATCTGTCCTAGACGGAAAAGATACTTTTGCACTATTGCCAACTGGTGGCGGCAAGTCAGTTTGCTTTCAAATTCCAGCTTTAGCGCAAGAAGGGTTATGCTTAGTCATTTCGCCATTAGTGGCTTTGATGAAAGATCAAGTTGCCAATTTAGCCGAGCGCAATATCAAAGCTATTGCTTTGACAGGCGCCATTCGCTCTGATGAGATCATCGATTTACTGGATAATTGCCAATATGGCAACTACAAATTTTTATACCTTTCGCCCGAGCGTTTACAATCTGATTGGATTTTAGACCGAATTAAAGGGCTACCCATAAATTTAATTGCCATTGACGAGGCACACTGCGTATCACAATGGGGTCATGACTTTAGACCTGCCTATTTGAAGATAAATATTCTAAAAACGTATTTCACCAAAACGCCCTTTATCGCACTTACTGCTACGGCTACCGCAAGGGTAAAAGAAGACATAATCAACCAATTAGGACTACAGCAACCCACTGTTTTTGAGCAATCATTTGCGCGCGCCAATATTGCCTACATGGTGTTTGAAGTTGCTGATAAATTTTTTCGAGTTGAACAAATTTTGACAAAAAATCCGCAAACAGCAATAATTTACGTGCGTAACAGAAAATCCTGTCTTGATATTGCTGCCCAACTTAATTCAAGAGGATTTACAGCCACCTATTATCACGGCGGACTTCATGCAAAAGAGAAAGACAAAAACATGCAAGCTTGGATGACCGAAAAAGTGCAAGTTATGGTAGCTACCAACGCATTCGGGATGGGAATTGACAAGGCCAATGTAAAAACGGTCATTCATATTCAACTTCCTGAAAACATGGAAAACTATTACCAAGAAGCAGGAAGAGCCGGCAGAAATGGAAACAAAGCGTTCGCTGTTTTACTTACCAGCTCATCTGACGTTGATCAAGCACAAGGCCAATTTATAGCTGGTTTACCTGACAAAGCTTTTTTGAAAACCATGTACATAAAATTGTGTAATTATTTTCAAATTGCATACGGTGAAGGAATACACGAAACTTTCCTTTTTAATCTAAATCATTTTTGCTTGCGCTACAATTTTCCTCCGGTTCGCACCTACCAAGCACTACAGTTTTTAGATCGTCAAGGAGTAATTAGTCTGTCTCAGGAATTTTCAGAAAAAATAAATTTACAATTTTTGATTCCATCCAAAGAGGTAATTCGATATACCAGCTTGAACCCAAATGATGAAGAAATAATCTTAGCTATTTTGAGAACTTATCCAGGTATTTATGAAATGCCAACTGCATTTAACTTGGCACTAATCGCAAAAAAATCAAAACATACCGAAACTCAAGTGCAAGCTGTTCTTCAAAAATTAAAAGAAAAAGAAATTATTTCGTACCAGGCCAAAAACAACGACGCGACTTTAATTTTCAATGAAATAAGAGAAGACGATAGAACAATTAGCAAGGTATCCAAATATCTTGAAAAGCAAAACGAACTCAAAAAAGAGCAATTAAAAGCTGTAATTAAGTATGTTAGCAGCACTACTAGTTGTAAAAGCAATTCAATCCTAGCCTATTTTGGCGAAGAAAACAAAACAAATTGTGGTATTTGCTCGTATTGCATTACCCAAAAGAAGCAATCAAAAAAAGGCGATACGCTTGATGCAAAAATACTGCAATTGCTAGAAGAGGGTGACAAGAGCTCGCGCGAGTTACAGTTTATGACACAAAATAGAACTGAACAGTTGCTGCCAATTTTACAAGAATTACTAGAGAGTAATCAAATTAAGATTTTATCAAATAACAAATATACCTTAGTCAAATAATGGAAAAATTACGAATCATATTCATGGGAACACCCGACTTTGCTGTGGGAATTCTAGATAGCATCAAAAAAAATGGGTTTGAAATTGTAGGCGTCATAACGGCTGCAGACAAACCCGCTGGCCGTGGTCAAAAAATCAAATATTCAGCTGTAAAAGAGTATGCTTTGGCAAACGAGCTTCACTTATTACAACCAACAAACTTGAAAGACCCTGATTTCCTGGCTTCTTTAAAAGAGTTAAATGCCAATTTGCAAATTGTTGTTGCTTTTAGAATGTTACCAAAAGTAGTTTGGGAAATGCCTCGTCTGGGCACTTTTAACCTACACGCCTCTCTCCTACCTAATTATCGTGGAGCGGCACCCATCAACTGGGCTATCATCAATGGAGAAAAAACAACTGGTGTTACTACCTTTTTTATAGATGATAAAATTGATACCGGCGCTATGATTTTAAAGCGTGAAACTGCAATTACACCAAATGAAACTGCGGGCGAATTACACGACAGACTGATGGTATTAGGTAGTGAGACCGTTCTTGAAACTTTAGATAAAATTGCTAAAAGTGAAGCGAATACAACAATTCAACAAGAAGATGGCAATATAAAGACTGCCTATAAATTAAATAAAGAAAACTGTAAAATCGACTGGACATTATCTGCCGAGGAAATTCATAACCTAATACGTGGACTAAGCCCATATCCAGCAGCTTGGACCTATTTTACAGACAATGGCAACGAATGGAATATAAAAATTTACCAAGCAACATACCATATCGAGCAACATCAATTTGAGGTTGGACGAATAATAGCTACCAAAAAAGAGATCAAAATTGCAGTTCGTGATGGTTTTATTCAAATCCTAAGTTTACAATTTCCGGGTAAAAAAAGAATGACTTCAGCTGAATTACTAAATGGAATATCTTTTTCTGACTCTGCTAAAGCACAATAAACCCCATAAAAACAAGGGCTTTACCAATTTTAGAAGCTATTTATCAACAAAAATTTTAAGTTATTAACAATTCTTGCTAAATTAACACAAAAGACTTGTAAGGAACGTAAATCCTCCTAAATTTGTGTATTAACAATTTATAAAACCAACAATTAATAACTATTTATTATGAACAAATCAGAATTAATCGATGCTATGGCTGCTGATGCAGGAATCACAAAAGCTGCTGCAAAATTAGCTTTAGAATCGTTTTTAGGAAACGTAGGTGAAACTTTGAAAAAAGGTGGAAGAGTATCTTTAGTA
>CAZMHK010000136.1:0-8249 GCA_964566045.1 uncultured Flavobacterium sp. | reverse complement strand
GTAATGGGTACAGTAGCTTTATTTCCGTTTTACCTTTGCGAGCATTGGTACATCACACCCGTACACTTTGATACTAAAACAATATTGGTATTATTGTACGTTGGCATTTTTGCTTCGTTAGTTTCCTTTTATTTGTGGAACGAAGCCATCGCACTAATTGGCACTGCCAAAACAGCACTAATCTATTATCTTATTCCTGTTTTTAGCGGGCTCATAGCCTATCTTATTACTGATCAACCGATTTTACAGTCGCAACTGATTAGTATGTGCATTATTATAACGGGTTTGCTATTAACGAATAAGAGTTCGAACTAAACCGTTTCTTTTTTCTTCAGATTAGGCAAAAACAAAGCAATTATACCAATTAGTGGTAAAAAAGCACAAAGTTCGTACACATAAGTAATACTGCTATGATCAGCAAGATTTCCCAATAGCGCCGATCCTAAACCACCCATCCCAAATGCAAAACCATAGAAAAGACCTGAAACCATACCTAGTTTTTTTGGCAAAAGCTCTTGAGCATACACCAAAATAGCTGGAAAAGCAGAAGAAATAATAATACCAATCACTACTGATAAAATTCCAGTCCAAAACAAATCAACAAATGGCAGTAGTAAAGTAAAAGGAGCAGCTCCTAATACCGAAAACCAAATCACATATTTTCGTCCAAACTTATCTCCCAATGGACCTCCAATTAAGGTTCCGAAAGCGCAAGATGCTAAAAACAAAACCAATTGAAATTGTGCTTCTTGTACAGATAAGCCAAATTTTTCAATCAGGTAAAAAGTAAAATAACTAGACATACTAGCCATGTAAAAGAATTTTGAAAAAATCAAAACCAACAAGATAACAACCGAAATCACAATTGTTTTTTGAGATAACTGAGGCAAGTCAATCACTGCTTTTTTGGTTGCTCGTAAACTCAAATGATTTTGATACCAAAAGGCAATTCTACTCAACACCACCAACGCAATTAGTGCAACTCCTACAAACCAAACAATATGTCTTTGTGTGTTTGGAACAACGATCAAGGCTACTAAAAACGGACCTATTGCTGTTCCTGCGTTTCCTCCTAATTGAAAAATCGATTGTGCCAATCCACGCTTGCCTCCCGAAGCCAAAAATGAAATTCGAGAAGCTTCAGGATGAAAAATAGAAGAACCAATTCCCACTAAAACTACTGCCACAATAATCATCGGGAAACTCGATGCGAAACCTAAAGCAATCATTCCCGAAAGTGAGAATAGCATCCCGAAAATTTGAGAGAAAGGTTTTGGCCTCGTATCCGTGTATAAACCAACAAGTGGTTGTAAAATTGAAGCTGCCAATTGATACGCTAAGGTAATGAGTCCGATTTGAGTAAAAGTCAACTTATAATTTTCTTTTAAAATAGGATAAGCAGCCGGAATTACAGCCTGTAGCAAGTCGTTTAATAAATGAGCAAAAGCAATGGAAAAAAGTATGGAATACGCTGTTTTTTGTGCTGTACTGCTAGCGATTGTTTCTGGGCTTGTAGAATCAGTGGATTGCATTAGTATGAAAGTTGTAAATAAATAATTGTGACAAAAAGATTAAATAAATTGGACTATAAAATACCAAAAAGTCAGAGTGATAAATGAAATCGGAATTCCGAAACCAATCATCATACTGCTTAACCTAGGTTTAAGTCCGTGTGTGGCCGAGAGTATACATGCGGTTATCATGGGAGCCATAGCCGCCTCCATAACTGCAATTTGAATACTGGTAGAATGTTGTTGTAGCATCACCACATAAATTAAAAAAATTAATGCTGGCGTGAGTATTAATTTATACAAAAGACCAATTGCAAGAAAAGGCCAATGTTTACTGTTCTTCTCAAATTTTAATTGTAAACCTACCGAAATTAATGCCAATGGCGTCACTCCGCTACCTACCTTTTGCAACAAAATTTCTAGAGTTGAAATAAATTCTATATGAAACACATTCATCAAACAAGCTAATAAAAAAGTAATAAAAGGTGGGAAAAGCAGAATTTTTTTAGCTATTTGCTTCGGCTCCGGATTACCGGCAGAAAATAAAGTAGCTACCACAATCCCGAGTGTTGACAAAACCACAAATGTACCAGGTTGGTCAACCAAGATAGCTGTTTTTAATCCGTCTTGTCCGTACAACGCTTCAATAATCGGGAAACCTAAAAAGGAAGTATTTCCTAAACCCGCAGTCAAAATCAAACATCCTGTTAACTTTTTGGACCATCCGAATTTTTTACCTAAAAAACTAAAAAACAAATACGAACACCCAAAAGCAATCCAGGCAACGCAAATAGGAAAAAGCAATTCAGTACTCCAATGTATTTTTGGAATATAATACAATGCCAATGCAGGAAGGCAAACATTAATTACAATTTTGTTTAAAACTTGGTAAATGCGTACGGGAAACCCTTTGATGTTTTGAAACAACAACCCTATTCCTAGATAAACGAAAATTAAAACTAAATTGATCATACCTTAAGTTACTGCAAAAGTACCCCTATTTTATTAATTGTGTAAAATGATTTTCTAATTTGGTTCCCCACAACGAAAAAAATAGTGTTTTAAAATTGGAAAAATGAAAACCTAACTTATATTTGCAATAAATTTTATTACAGTATGATTTCAGGTAAGTTTGCTATAACCATGCACATTCTCACTTTACTGCATCAATTCCCTGAGGAATATTTGTCCTCAGAGTTTTTGGCGTCGAGCATGAATGTACATCCTGTTTTGGTTAGAAAAGAAATTGCGAACCTGAAAAAAAACAATATTGTTGTTAGTAAAGAAGGAAAAAATGGAGGTACAAAATTATCTGTATCGGCAGCCACTCTTACTTTGGAAACAATATTTAAAATGACTTTTGAAACCGTGAATTTGGGATATTCGAAAAATACCCCCAACCCTAAATGTCCTATCGGAAGAAAAATGAATGAAAAACTAACGGATTTATATGATGAAATCAACACTAAAATCAGCTCTGAATTGAGCAACATAACACTCGAAAAATTTTCGAATCAATTTTAAACTTTTTTTAACCTAAACTGTAACATTTTTTATTACTTATTGAATCTAAATATTATGAAAATTGCTATTATTGGAGCCACAGGATTTGTAGGCACTGCTATTTTAAACGAATTGACTGCTCGTAATCATGAAATTACCGCTATTGCCAGAAACCCAAAAGACGAAAACAAGAAACACGTAAAATGGGTTAAGGCTGATGCTAATGCAGAAAATGAATTGCTTGAAGCCATTTCAGGAAATGAGCTTGTGATTAACGCCTACAGCGCAGGATGGACCAATCCAAACTTTTACAACGATTTTCTTGCAGCCTCAAAAACCATTCAAGAAGCTGTAAAAAAATCTGATGCGAAACGATTCATCACTATTGGTGGCGGCGGTAGCTTATACGTTGCACCCAATGTTCAAGCGGTTGATACGCCTGATTTCCCTAAAGAATATTATACGGGCGCCACTGCTGCGAGGGATTATTTAAATCACATCAAAGAAGAAAAAGAATTAGATTGGGCTTTTTTCAGTCCTGCGTTAGAGATGCATCAAGGCATAACCACAGGAAGAACGGGCAAATACCGTTTGGGTTTAGAGAATCCTGTTTTTAATGAAGAGCAAAGAAGCATCCTTTCTGTTGAAGATCTTGCTGTTGTTATTGCCGACGAAGTAGAAGTTCCTAAACACCACCAAGTTCGTTTTACGGCAGCATATTAATCGCGATTTGCTTCATAAAAAACAGTTTCAAAAGGCGAAAGCGTATTTGAAACTGTTTTTGTTTTTAGTACTTTTACAGTTCAACGCCATTCTATTTTGGAACAAAAAAACAAAAACTTAAGCGCACTTCACGAAAAACCTGGAATTGCACCTCCTGAAATGATAAGCACAAAATCAGTTGGAGCTATTCAGCGTTTTAGAAAAATTCAACCCAGCTCGAAAGAACTGGTTGCGGGCATTTTGGCCGAAAATATCACTGCTTTGAGTAGGGCCATTACTCTTGTAGAGAGTACCAGTAGTACTCATTTGGCGAAAGCCAATGAAGTAATCACAGCTTGCTTACCGTACGCTAATAAATCGGTACGAATTGGAATTACAGGCGTTCCCGGCGTGGGAAAAAGTACTTTCATTGAAGCTTTTGGAAAACACTTAACGGGTTTAGGGAAAAAAGTAGCCGTTCTGGCCGTCGATCCTAGTAGCACTATCTCACACGGAAGTATTTTGGGTGATAAAACCCGTATGGAAGAATTGGTGAAAGATGCGAATGCTTTCATTCGTCCATCAGCCTCAGGTGATACGTTGGGCGGTGTTGCTCGAAAAACTCGCGAAACAATAACGCTATGCGAGGCAGCAGGTTTTGATACGATTATTATTGAAACCGTTGGCGTTGGCCAAAGCGAAACAGCCGTTCATAGCATGGTTGATTTCTTTTTATTACTGAAAATTTCTGGTGCTGGCGATGAATTACAAGGTATAAAGCGCGGAATCATGGAAATGGCTGATGCTATCGTGATAAACAAAGCCGATGGCGATAACGTAAAAAGAGCACATCTTGCCAAAGTAGAATTCAATAGAGCCTTACATTTGTTTCCTGCCAAGAAATCTGGCTGGACACCAACCACAGCAGCTTGTAGCGCCATAACACAAGAAGGAATCAGCGAAGTTTGGACTACCATCGAGAAATTCTTAACCCTGACAAAAGGCAACAATTATTTCTTTGAAAAACGCAAAGAACAAAATCAATATTGGATGTTAGAAACGATTAATGAACAATTAAAATCGAATTTTTTCAGCAATCCCGCTATTCAGCAATCATTGGCCGAAACTAAAAAAGCGGTGCAAAATGATGAAATTTCACCTTTTGCAGCCGCTCAAAAATTATTAGAAACGTATTTTAAGAAAGAATAGCTTATTTAACTCTAATTTCTTGATAAGTTTCATACCCATACTGTATCATTTTTGCACCTAATATTAAAGCAAAAAACTTTCCTATCACATATCCAGCCATGTGACCATACTTGTAGCTTTCACCGTAGGTTTCAATAATTTTAATTTCAAAAGGAAAAAACTTCACCACTCCGCCGATAATAAATATAGTACCTAGGATAAACATGGCATACATAAAAACATTTTTCATAGTAATTGGGTTATTGGTTAATTGGGTTAAATAGCAATATAAATTTACTCTTTTTCGTAGCGCTCCATTTCACGGTCGTAAAATTCATTGGCAAGAACGATTAAGCCTTCCATTTCTGTATTCAATTCGGCTTCGTCTAAATCCTCAGCTTCTTCCATGAACTCGACCTCATCATCTTTCAAATTTATAATAAATCTCGGATAATCAAGGTGAATAATGAATATATCTTCGGGGAAATCAGTATTGTCGCCCAGTAAAAATTTTGGTAATTCCATGAATCTTTTTATTTAATAATTGTTGTTTTTAATTCTTGTCTTGCTGCAAAATCAGCTTTTTGGTCAGTCTAGCAAAGCGAATATACAAAAATAATGAAGCAGCTGTTAACCCTGCCAAAAGTCCGATCCAAATTCCAACCGCTTTTAACTCTGTATACTTTCCTAGATAATAGGAAATAGGAAACCCGATAACCCAATAGGCCACAAACGTAATATACATGGGTATTTTCACATCTTGCAAACCTCGTAAAGCCCCTAATACAACGACTTGTATTCCATCAGAAATTTGAAATATAGCCGCTATTAAAAGGAGTTGTGCTGTAATTTTTATTATTTCCTCGTTATCCACTAACTGAGAAACATCAGACATATTCAGGAATAAATGAGGCAAATAGTTGTGAAATACCACAAAAACTAATCCGAAAATAATTTCAAGAATAATAGCCAATAAGAATATCGAACGCGCTACCACTACAAGGTATTTATAATCGTTTGTGCCTTTGGTATTCCCTACTCGAATCATCGCTGTAACGCTCAAACCCATCGCCACCATAAAAGTTGATGAAGCTAGCGTTAGCGCGATTTGATTGGCAGCTTGACTGTTTTTACCCAACGAACCCGAAAGCCAAATAGCGGCTGTAAACAAAGTTACCTCAAATAACATTTGCATAGCCGATGGCATACCGAGATCGATTATTTTCTTTAAAATCGACTTTCGAATGTCTTTAAAACTAAAGTTGGCAAAGTATTTTTTCAGTACTTCGTTATTCTTCATAAGATAATGCATGAAAACTACCATCATAATTCTGGAAAGTACCGTTCCCAAAGCCGCGCCTAAAATACCGAGTTTAGGAAAAATCCAAACGCCATAAATAAGCACATAATTAAAGAACACGTGCACCACATTGGCCAAGAAAATAGCATACATCGAGTATTTGGTGTGTGACAATCCATCGGCAAACTGTTTGTATCCTTGGTAAATAATTACTGGAATCAACGAAAAAGCTACCCAATCAATATAAGGAGCAGCCAAAGCGGCCACTTCTGCCGGTTGGTGCATCAAATACATTAACTCTTTTGATAAAACGGTTAAAATAAATAAGGAAACGCCTAAAATGGTACACAATAATAGACCGTGATGAAAAGTAGCTCGAATTTTATCTTCTTTTTGCTCTGCATCGGCCTCGGCAATTAGCGGTGTGATGGCAGTTGAAAAACCAATTCCCAACGACATGGCGATAAAAATAAAACTATTTCCTAAGGACACGGCTGCTAACTCCGTCGAGCCTAGTTTACCCACCATAAAATTATCGACAATTCCGATTAAGGTGTGCCCAAGCATTCCTAAAATTACTGGGTAAGCCAATTTAATGTTATATGAAAACTCTTTAAAGTACTGAGATAAATTCACTTGTGTTTTTTTGAGTGCAAAGATAATTAGAAGCTTTCAATTTTCAGGTGACAGCTACCATTATAAGTAGCTATTGATGCATAAAAACAAGGCTCCCTCAAATTCTGTAACAATGCTTTTAAATTCTATAACATGCTAAACGCACTGCCCGTCTATCTTTGTCCTGTAGATTTGTAGCAACAATCATCACATCTACATCATTAAAAAATTAATAAAAAAAATTACATTATGACAATCTCAAGAAAAGTAACAACAGGAATTTTAGCAGCTGCGGCATTTATATTTACAGCAACAACCCAAGCTCAAGAAACTAAAAATGCAGCTACAAATTACGATCAAGGTTTCCGTTTAGGAGTAGGACTAAATGCAGGTTACTCTACTAACGATCCTTACAAATTAGCACTTGGTGCAGATGTTAGAGGACAATATGATTTATCAAAAAGATACTCATTGACTTTAACTACAGGATACACTAATTTATTTCAAAGTAAAGCAGATGGATTTCCTGGACAAACAGAAGGAAAAGATTTAGGTTTAATTCCAGCGAAAGCAGGTTTCAAAGCTTTTATTTGGGACGATCAGTTTTATGTAATGGGTGAAGCAGGTGCTGCATTTGCAGTAAGTAATGTTGACAATACTAGAGACAAAACCTCTTTGTTATTATCACCAAGTATCGGATACGCAACAAAATATATTGACGTATCATTAAACTACACACACTACAACCATTTAGACCGCATCAACGATAATGGTTCTGTTGGCAGAGGCGTTGGACAAGTTGGAGTACGTTTGGCTTACGGTTTCAAATTGTAAGACACAATCATATTGAATTAGTTATAAAAAAAGGCACTGCTTGATCTCAGTGCCTTTTTTGCGTTTACTCTTTTTGAAGCATTTGTTTATAGGTTTCAAAATTAGCTTTGACTTTTTCATCCAATTCCGGCTCCTTGATATCGGTGTATTTTTGCATTTCTTCCCAAATAATTTTGGCAACGATGTAGCGAGCCATTGCTTTGTCATCAGCAGGAACAATAAACCAAGGTGCATTTTCAGTAGCAGTTTTGGTAATTGCATCCTCGTAGTAGTGCATATAATCGTCCCAACGTTCGCGCTCTTTCAAGTCTCCCGCCGAAAATTTCCAATGATGCTCCTCTTCTTCCAACCTACGCAGCAATCGCTTGCGTTGCTCTTCCTTGCTCATGTGGAAATAAAACTTCAACACAATCGTACCATTTTGCGTCAGGTGATTTTCAAAATTTTTAATTTGCGCCATCCTGTTTTCCCAAAATTCAGGCGTAATATCTGCCACCTCATTTATTCCAGGTAAATTCTCGTTCAAAATATATTCAGGATGCACTCTCGTTACCAAAACATTCTCGTAATGCGTGCGGTTAAATACGGCAAACTTA
>CAZMHK010000135.1:0-8261 GCA_964566045.1 uncultured Flavobacterium sp. | reverse complement strand
TATATGTTGACATCAAAATTCAAATCCAACTTAGTGGTATGGTTGCAATTGCTACAAGTAACCTCCATACTATTATCTATTAATTTCGAAGTCTTTTAAAACAATTCCTTGAAAATATTCTACATACTGCGCCATTACTGCTTTGACTTTTTGGGTATTGTCCTGTAAATAATTACATAAATACACATCAAGAGTAAGTTGATTGAATTCGGGCCAAGTATGAATACAAATGTGAGATTCTTTGAGACAAACGGCTATGGTAAAACTATCGTTCTCGAAATTATGCACCACAGCTCCTACTTTTTCAAGGGCGTGTTGTTGCAAAACAGCATCAGTAAAAGCCATGAAACCGGCGCTATTAGTGAGCTTGGATGCGTCAGGAACGCTTAATGTTACTAGTTTGTGCAATCCTGGCGAATAAGTGGGAAGCTCCATAGCGGTTATTAGAAATTGAAAATCAAAAAATATTGTACGAATATATCTCTTTCAATTGAATAAAAAAAACCTCAAAATATTTTTACATATTTTGAGGCTCTACCTTATAATTTTGATTGCTTTTAATATTCTGGTGCCAATTCGAGCTCTAAACCTTCTAAGTCCTCCGTGATTGGAATTTGACAACCCAAACGGCTGTTTGATTTTACGTAAAACGCTTCAGATAACATGGCTTCTTCATCATCGCCCATTTCTGGCAAAGGCACTTCGTTCAAAACGTAGCATTGGCAAGAAGCACACATGGCCATACCACCGCAAGTTCCTTCAACTGGCAATTCGTAGGCTTTACAAAGCTCCATGATATTCATTGCCATATCCGTTGGTGCTTGTAATTCGTGAACAACTCCTTCTCTGTCTTTGATTTTGATTAATACGTCCATGTTATTGGTTTTGTGTGTGTTTTACAAATTTTGATTGGTATTGGGGTTCGCGTAAAGGATGGCAGCGGCATCCTTTTATGGAGCTCTGCGGAATAAAAGATACAGCGAACAGCCTGACCGTTTTATAAAAATAGGCCTTTCAGTACAATTACCGTTGGCCTATTTTTATAAAAGGGTTACGCCCAAATACCTCTATAAAATATTGACAACTGTTTCTATTTGCGGTGCAAATTTTTTGATTGTAGTTTCAACGCCAGCGCGCAAAGTCATTTGATTGACGCTGCATGCGGTACAAGCACCTTCAAGACGGACTTTTACATGCTTGTCATCTTCGATAGAAATAAGTGTAATATCGCCACCATCGGAATTTAAAAAAGGTCTAATTTCCTCGAGCGCTTTTTGAACTTCAATTGTTAATTCTTCTGTTGTCATTTTCTTTATTTAAAGATTGTAAGATTAGAAAATTGAAAGATTGTAAATCATTCTCAAAAGTTTCTAATTTTATTTTTTTACAGCAGAACAACCTGCCATTGTTGTAATTTTTACTGCCTCAGTTGGTGGTAAACTTTCGTTTCTTGCCACTACTTCGCGCACTACGTTACGAGTCACTTCGTCAAAAATGTTTTCAACTGGTGAAGCGATTTGCATGGCCGCTGGGCGTCCGTAATCACCTGCTTCACGAATAGATTGTACGATTGGGATTTCACCTAAAAATGGCACTCCTAAATCGTCAGCTAGGTTTTTAGCTCCTTCTTGACCAAAAATATAGTATTTGTTATCTGGCAGTTCAGCTGGTGTGAAATACGCCATGTTTTCGATAATTCCTAAAACCGGTACATTGATCGCTTCTGACAAGAACATCGAAACTCCTTTTTTAGCATCGGCCAAAGCTACTGCTTGCGGCGTACTCACGACTACTGCTCCTGTAATTGGCAACGATTGTACGATAGAAAGGTGGATATCACCCGTTCCTGGAGGTAAATCAAGTAACATAAAGTCTAATTCGCCCCAATCAGCGTCAAAAATCATTTGGTTTAATGCTTTTGAAGCCATTGGTCCTCTCCAAATTACCGCTTGACTTGGAGAAGTAAAGAATCCGATGGAAAGTATTTTTACTTCATAACTTTCGATTGGTTTCATTTTTGATTTTCCATCAACCGTTACTGAAACTGGTTTTTCACTTTCGACATCAAACATAATTGGCATCGATGGTCCGTAAATATCAGCATCAAGAACACCTACCGAAAAGCCCATTTTAGCAAGCGTTACAGCCAAGTTTGCGGTTACAGTAGATTTTCCTACTCCACCTTTTCCTGAAGCTACTGCAATAATATTTTTGATTCCAGGAATTGATTTTCCTTTAATTTCAGGCTTATCAGCAACCTCAACTTTGGTGTTGATTTTAACTTTGGCTTCAGCCGAAACTTTTTCTAGGATTGTTTTTTTGATATCATCTTCGGCTCTTTTTTTGATGTGCATTGCAGGCGTGTGCAGCACTAAATCAACAACAACCTCATCTCCAAAAGTGATAACATTGGTAATAGCACCACTTTCAACCATATTTTTACCTTCGCCGGCAATGGTAATGGTCTCTAACGCTTTAAGAATTTCTTTTCTATCTAATTTCATTTCTAATTCGCTGTTTTCTATTGGCATTTGCATACCAGAACATTATCTTTATTTAAACTGATTTCAGATTGCAAATATAGCATGAAAAGTTCTTATTTTAAAGGATTTGTATCGCATTTATTGATGCGTACATTAGTGCGTACTATGAGGGAGTAATGCCAGAAATTATTCTTCTGTTCGGATTGTTGGCGTCCAGTAATGAGCTTCAAAATCAACGATTTGGTTATCGCGCACTACGATACCTTCGTTTTCTAACAATTGTTGCATTAAGTTAGAACCATCGAAATGCATTTTGCCTGTAAGTAAACCGTTTCTGTTCACTACGCGATGCGCGGGCACATCTTCAAGCGCATGCGATGCATTCATGGCCCAACCTACCATTCGGGATGATTGTGCTGAACCCAAGGCTCTAGCAATAGCGCCGTAGGAAGTCACTTTTCCGTATGGAATTTGACGAACTACCTCGTAAACTCTTTCAAAAAAATTTTCGTTTGCCATGCTTTTGATTGCTAAAAAAACAGTTTAACCAAAGTAATACCGAACTATATTCACGAGTGTAAAAAGCGCTATTAAACCGGTGATTGTACCGATGATTCCGTTCATGTTGCGCATCAAGAAATCGGTCTTGTTTTGGATTTTTTGAAAAAAAGTAATGTAAAAATAAAACACCAAAAAAGAACCCGAAACTACACCTGCTACAAAAGTAAAAACATGGGTAGCCTCAAAGTAAAAAAGATTGTAAGATGCCAAAGTAATACTAACGAAAACGTAATACGGAATAGGAAAAAAATTGAGCGCTGAAAGTAGCATACCGAGAAAAAAGCGCGTGGAAGTACTTCGTTTTTTGATGCTCCCCACCTTTTTGACTGGCTTTTTGGCAATGAACAAGAAATAAACCGTAAGCACAGCAAAAATTCCGAAACCTACTTCGCGCAATAGCACGACCACATCTGGGCGTTCTTTGATAAATCGTGCAAAGAAAATAGCTAAAGATGCCTGAAAAAATATGATGATCACCGCGCCTAGAACAAACCAGTAAGCACTACTTTTTCCTTCTTTCAGGTTCACTTTTGCCGCCGTCATATTGATTAAACCGGGAGGAGTAATACCTACGAAAGCGGTTATAAAACCCAAAAATAAGGATGTGATTAAATTCATAGGCACAAAAAGAGATTCAAAATCGGAGTCAAATATAAGGCTATTCTTTGATTCTGAATCGAATATAGGTAATTGCTTTATTAATTTCTAAGTATTGTTTCTCGTAAAAGGTCTGAAAAGCAGTTACTTCTTCCGGACTTCCTTCATTTCTGTACACATTGTGATTGGCATACAATACCTCGTGACCTTCGCCATGGAGTAATCCTAAGGTGTATCCGTGCATGAATTCACTATCGGTTTTTAAGTTAACGACTCCGTCTTTTTTGAGGATTTTTTTATACAATTGTAAGAACTGTGAATTTGTCATTCTGTGTTTTGTACGCTTGTATTTGATTTGTGGGTCTGGAAAAGTAATCCAAATTTCATCAACTTCGTTTTCAGCAAAAATATGATTGATCAACTCAATTTGAGTTCGGATGAAGGCTACATTATACAAACCTGTTTCAACAGCTGTTTTCGCACCACGCCAAAAACGCGCCCCTTTGATATCAATTCCGATGAAATTTTTGTTTGGGTAACGTTCAGCCAAGCCAACAGAGTACTCTCCTTTTCCGCACCCTAATTCGAGTACCAAAGGATTATCGTTTTTGAAAAAGTCGGCATTCCATTTTCCTTTCAACGGAAATAAATCGCCTACTACTTCTTCTCTAGTTGGTTGAAAAACATTGTTGAATGTTTCGTTTTCCTTAAATCTCTTTAATTTATTTTTGCTTCCCACTTTTCTTAAAATATTTATGCTCCGTACCGTTCGACTTGACGGTTTCAGCTGGCAAAATTAAGGAAATATAACTGAACTATTTGCCTTTTTTGGATTGCAATGTTTTCAAAAGGGCATCTTCGGTTGCTGATTTGGCTTGAATTACCACGCTCGAATGTTCATTTGGCACCGTCATTGACAAAACGTATTGTTTTATTTTCCATTTCCCCTCCGCTTTGACCAGAAGTCCTGAACCCCTGCAAATTTTCATTTGGGTGTTTAACAATTCGTCAAACCAAGCTAGATTTCCGCTGGCATCAAAAAAAACATGACGCTCCACTGCGGTAAAACTCCACGCCTTTCCTTTGTCAAAATGTGGTTTGGCATAGGCTTGAAAATCTTTTTTGTTCCAATTTTCAGTAGCATCGGTACCAATAAAAACCGCATCTTCAGCTAGAGCATCAAAATATTCCGCGAAGTTGGCCTTAGCGGCTGCTTGATGCCAATTGTCTAAAACTTGATTGACCTCTGTCGTTGCATTTTTTGATGACATAGTATTGGTTTTACATCCCAAAACGATCAATAACAGTACAGGTAATAGTAATTTAAAGCGCATCTAATTGTATTTTTAATCGTGATTTTTATTCCATTTAATTTTAATTTTCCCATCCACATCTTGTGCCAATAGGTGCAAAACCAAACCTTTGTACCGCTTGGCCAAGCGTTTTTCCTCATCGGAAATTAGCGAGTCTTTTCTCGGATTTCGGACCGGAATGGTCATGGCCAAATTGGTGCCGCGTTGAAACGAATATACACCATTTACATCAAAATTTAAAACGTTAGAACTCACTTTTAATTTTTTGATTCCCACCCTACCTTCATTAATTTTAAAATCGCCAACCAAATCACTCAACACAATATTGCTGACGTTTCGAAACGGAAAAGCAAATTTGGCTACCGCAGTTATAGGTTTAAAATTGATCAAAGCCCCGTCAGACAATTTGAAATTAACATTACCAGCGAGCGTTTCCGTTTGTAATGCGCCGCCGGCAATCATCAATCCTTTGACGTCAGCAGTCGCATTTAGTGTTCCCTCGATATTAGCAGGTTGAAAAGATTTGATTCCAAAATTATCCATAGCCGTTAAAAACTGAGTGACGTTGATGCTACTTAATTTTACATTAGAAGCTACTTTAAAATTCTTGCTTTTGCGACTCAACTTTCCGGCTACCTCAATACGACCACCGCAAGTTTCGAGCTTGGCTTTTTGCACAATAAACGAATCATTAATTAGTGCCACCGAAGCCAGTACTCTCGATGCGTTCCATTTACCATAGTTAATTTTATCGGCCTTAACATCCATTATTACTTGCGATTTATGGATGGCATCGTATAATTTTGCCGAAAAAGGATCTGCTACGGCAACCGCCTTTACTTGCTTTGGATTATCAGTTGTTATGGCGCCTACAAATTGTTTCACATCTAAATACGGAGCGTATACTTGCCAATTGACAATCATTTTTTGGGGACTGTCGTAATACAAAGTCATGAAATTATCTATTTTACCCTCCATAAAAACAGCACTTTTTGCATTTTTAAAACTAATATTTTTAAGCAAAAGTGCTTTGTCTGTAAAATCGAGTTCGATATTGGTTTTTAGGAAAGCAAAATTCTTTGGACCGTAATTCAACAGTGCCTCTTTTACAAAAACGCGACCTTTAAACTGGGGTTTCTTAATTTTTAGACTCGCCACATCAAACTTAAAATCTAATTTGACGTCAGCAGCTCCACCCGTAAAATACAATATTTCTTTATCGATTAATTTATTGAGGCATTGCATTTTAAAATTAGCGCGAAATTTTCCGGTAGCGATAGTTTTTTCAAAATTAGCAATCACACCTTGAGGAATTCGGAAAGGAATCGTTTTGTATTGGCCTGCAAAATTGGTGAGGCGTATTGCTGAATTATTATCATTACAACCCAAACCTTTTTTGAAGTTATTGGTAAATTGACCCGTAAACGAACAATCTGTGATTATCCCATCAGGAATAGTTAGCCTATCATTTTTTACGCGCGCCAGCACCACAATTTCAGGATCGCCCATTGTATTCAAGTCGCCAATAATAGAACAACGCACTTGCAATGGCTTTTGGAGATCGAACTGATCCAAACGTTTTTTGATATTTCCGCTCAAAATAGCGGCTGCATTACGCCATAAAATATTGGTTTGAATGCTAATATCAAACGGAGCTTGGTCTTCTTGAATTCCGAAATGCGCTTGAACGGCAAACACATCGGCACCAATGAAAAGCTCATCAGCCTTTACAGAAATCTTTTTACTTAGTGCATCATAATTTGCTACAAGTACTGCCTGAATTACTTTGTTCTGAACAAAACTTCCTCTTTGTGTATTGAAAGCCATACTATTGGCCTTTATTTTTATGGTAACCTTCGACTGCCAATTGTAACCGTCAAAAGTAAAATTACCTTTAAGGTATTCAACATCAAAATCGAATAATTTCTTCCCTTTTTGGTTTTCAGAAATTAATTGGACATTTTTAAAAATAATTTCTTTAACCGCTGTATCAGTCGTACTTTTAGATTGGCTTTTGTTCTTCTTACTTTTCAAAATAGAAGTATTTACCACACCATTTTTTGATTTGAAAACATGCAAATTCGCATTTTGAACCTCTATTTTATCAATAAACAATTCGTTACCCAACAACTTTAAAACATTTACGCGCAACTTAATACGCTCAGCCTGCAGCAAGGTACGCTTGTGTAATGGCCATAAACTATCTTTGACTTGTACTTGGCTTAATGCCAAAGTCATGTTGGGAAAACCTTGAAAAAACGCATAATTAACATCCTTTATCACCACTGAACCAGAACAATTTTCGTTGATTTGTTCATTAATTTGCTTTACTATTTGCACTTTATTGCTGTCAAAATAAAATGAAAAACCAACACAAAGCAGCAGCACAAAAGCTACAAAAGCCAATGCCAGAACACCCAAACTTTTGAGGATTTTTGCCGGGGTCAAACGGTCTAAAAAATTTCGAATGGACGACCAAATAGTAGGCATAGGCATTTTATTCTGATTTAAAAAAGGCTACTTTAGAGTGGATTAATTAAGAGAAATTCTACCAACACACATTGAACAATTCCTAATTTTTAAACCCTATTTTTAATAAAAAAACGGATTTATATTTTTTTGTAAAATTACGCTAGCTAAACGGGATCTCGTTTACATCTGAGTACTTGCATTGTTGCATAATTTACGGATTAAAGTTCATTAAATATACACTTGCATTAATTTTCAAAAAAAATAGACTCATGACAAAGTTCTAATTATCAATATTTTATTATTTTTATTCCGCCATTAGGAGCCAATGCTTTTTTAACAATCGAAAGTGAAGCTCGTATTATGCACAATCAAGAAGATCATTTAAAAGGCTGTTTTAAATGTATTTTTGTATAGCCTTAAACCACAAGAATTTCAAAACCAAAAACCATGAGGAAATTATACACTGCTTTTTTGATTCTCATCTCTTTAACAATTGTTTCTTGTAATAAAGATAAAAGTCCAGCCATCTCCCAAATTAAAAACACTCCGACTAACTATTTAGAAGTATCCTTTGATAGCACACAGATTGCTCCATTTTTCGAATCGTATCCTGACCTGAAAGACTATCAAACAAAAGTGGAGGAATTGTATCGCAAGCGCCAATTCCATTATATTTGGTTTGACAAAGATGGCATAAATGAATTTGCTGGCGTATTGCACAATAAAGTGAACACCATCAATCAAGAAGGCGTAGAGGCCAAAATACCTTATCAAGAAAAATTTGATGCTATTTTTAAAGATCCAAAAAAATACAAAAAAGCGAGTATTGAAACTG
>CAZMHK010000134.1:0-8339 GCA_964566045.1 uncultured Flavobacterium sp. | reverse complement strand
CCATCAAATTCGCGCCCAATTGTCTGCAATTGGTTCTCCTATCAAAGGTGATTTAAAATATGGTTTTGACCGAAGTAATGCCGATGGAGGTATTCACTTGCATGCAAGGAAATTAGTTTTTGACCATCCAGTTACAAAAGAAAAACTAGAAATTATTGCTCCAACACCCGATGATGTAATTTGGAATGCCATTTAAAAAACCCATTCCTTCTAATTTTAGAGACACGAAAATCAAATAAGGCGAGCTATAACAGCTCGCTTTTTTATTAAAATCAAAATTGGCTTTGAACTAATTAAATTGTACTTTTAAAATAAAAACATCTGATGAAATATAAAACCGATCTAGGGTACCGAAAAGAATCGTTAAAAAAATTGCTCGAAGTAATTACGCAACACGAAGACGAAATTATAAAAGCTTTATATGATGATTTTAAAAAACCCGATTTTGAAGCTGTTTTAACCGAAACAAATTATGTTATCAGTGACCTTAAAGCAACTATCAAAAACTTTGACTCTTATACCAAACCTAAAAAAGTTCGCGCTTCGATACTCAACTTTCCTTCATCTGACTATATTTACAGTGAACCATACGGACATGTTTTAATTTTGTCTCCTTGGAACTATCCGTTTCAACTTGCTTTTTGTCCGCTTGTTGCCGCTGTAGCAGCGGGGAATGCTGTTACACTAAAACCCTCTGAACTCACACCCAATACCGCCGCTATAATTGCTAAAATTGTACGTTTAACTTTTACAGTACAACATGTGGTCGTGGTTACTGGTGATGCCAAAGTAGCGGCAGATTTACTAGAAAAACGATGGGATTACATCTTTTTTACGGGTAGCGTAGCAGTAGGTAAAATAGTTGCCAAGGCTGCCGCAAAACATCTTACACCTGTTACATTAGAATTAGGCGGAAAAAGTCCATGCATTGTTGATGAAACCGCCAATATTAAAATTAGCGCACGAAGAATAGTTTGGGGAAAAATTGTAAATGCTGGCCAAACCTGCGTAGCACCTGATTATGTTTTGGTACATGAATCTGTTAAACAGCAATTAATTGAGGCTCTACGTCTTGAAATTATCGCGGCATTGGGTGAAAACCCACAAGAGTCTCCAGATTATGCTCGCATTATCAACCAAAAAAATTGGGAACGACAAGTACAACTTCTCGAAAACCAATCGATACTCTTTGGGGGACAATCGGACAAAAATAGTTTTTACGTCGCTCCAACATTAGTTGACGAACCCAAAAAAGATAGTTTGCTAATGACAGAGGAGATTTTTGGTCCAATACTTCCAATAATCTCCTACTCTAATATTTCTGAAGTAGATCAAATTATAAACAGTTACGAAAAACCACTTGCACTCTATTTATTTTCTGAAAACAAAAAATATGTTGATTATGTTTTGCAAAATCATTCTTTTGGAGGCGGTTGCATCAATGACACAGTGGTGCATTTGGTAAACGAGAGACTTCCGTTTGGTGGTGTAGGACATTCCGGGATGGGCGCTTATCACGGAAAACTTAGTTTTGATATTTTCTCCCATCAAAAATCGATTGTAAAAAGAGGAACTTGGCTTGATCTACCGCTGCGCTACGCACCTTATAAAGAAAAATTAAAAACCATTCGTAAACTACTAAAATGGATGTAGTTGAATAAAACATTCGGAGCCGCACAATCTTTTTATGATAAATAATATTTAAAGAAGTAGTTGATTCCTAAAATATTTTTAATCCAAAATGAAACTTTTTCCAAAAAATGCGACTACTAAAACATAATAATTTAAAACCAAACCAATGCAAACAACCATGAACACTTACACAAAAAGGCGTCTAGCCGAAATCAAAGAAAAAGGATACGAACTTGATTTTGGAACCGTATTCAACAACACCATAGAAAATTACAAAAAAATTGCTTGGTATGGAGGCTTAATGATTTTTGTATTTTTCACTCTTTTTTGTTTAGTTCTTTTCGGAATAGCTATTGCCTTTATAGGTTTTCCTGAATTAAAAGCCATTTTAAAACCAGAAAACTTACAAATAGAAACTCTACCTCTGGAAATTTTATTGTATGTCTCAGTGGCAACAGTATTTATTGCTGCTATTACATGTCCTTTTCCAGCAGGATTAACAAAAATGGCTCACAGCGCTGATAAAGATGAAGAATTTGGTATTGCAACCATGTTTCAATACTATAAAGCACCCTATTTTGTAGAATTAATAATCGCTACAACACTACTGGCTATAGTAGGCTCAGCCATGCAAAACACCATTGCCTATTTTCAAATTCCTTTTTTAAGCTCGGTTTTATCAATGATAATTTCGCTTTTTACCTTTTTAACAGTACCTTTTATCATCTTTGGAAACTTAAAAGCAATTGAATCTATTAAAGCAAGTATTCTCGTGGCCTCTAAACAGCCGTTGACTCTTTTGGGATTAATTGTAGTCAGCTCGATTGCAACTTGCATCGGATTGTTGGGATGTTGTATCGGTATTGTTTTTACTATTCCTTTTTTATATTCATTATACTATGTAGTCTATAAGGAAATAATTGGCGTTGAAACTCCAGAAGAAATAGCACAAAATAATTAAAACTTCCCCTCATTTAGTCAGAACCAAAACAGGAAATATTCTTGTTTTGGTTCTTATTAAAAAATTACTTAAATTTCACTGCAAATAACGCATATTGCGTTAAAAATATGATTTAATTCCAGTAAGAGCATGATAGATATTTGTAAATCTATATCAGTTTTACATTTTTCTACATCCATATTCAATGGATTCAATTCTCTTGTTGCATCGATTATTACTCCGTCATTTATCGAAAAATTAAGTATTGATAATAATTTATTTCGGATTATTAATCCTTTCATTCTACTACTACTTTTTTTACTTGTTTTTAAGTTTACTAAATTAACCCAAGTACTGTATCCAGAGTTCATTAAAAAAAACTCTGCTAAAGATTCAAAAAGCGAAGAATACCAACTCTATTTCTTACTTATTGGTTTATTAGTTCTGTTTTTAGAAATAACTTTTGAAATTTTCAAAATCAGAAACTCAAGCTTACTGATTGTGAATTGTTTCATAGGAGTTGTGTTTTTAAGTATTTACTGGATAAGTAAAAAATCAAATTGGCTTTACAAGCAGCTTGAAACTATTTTTAGATGCGTTTATATTCTTGCCCTTTTGCATATTGGTAGGAATATAATCTTATTTTCTCCAGATACTTTGCCTTTAATTGCATTTGTAACGGCGTTCTTCTTTTCGTATTCAATTATTAAAGTTCAAAAATATTACTGGCTTTTGGTAGCGTCTATTTTTGTATTTCTTTTTGTACTGATCTTTTTTGAATTGGTACCAATAAATACATCGATTTTACTCTTCAACTACTGTATTGTGGTGGTGGTCGTTAATTACATCAGGCAATTATCGACCTTAAATTTGAAAAATAAATTAAATTTCAATAATCAAATTATCAACAAAGGCAACTCTCTCATCTTAGCAACCAATACCAAAGCCGAAGTAGTTTTTTGTAGTGAAAACATTGAGGCTATTTTAGGCTACTCTGTAGATCAGGTTATGGGACAAGGATATTGGCAGTTAACCGAAGACCCTGAGTTTAGTAAAGAGCGTTATTACGAAACTTTTTATGATGACAAAGTGTTTATTCGCAAACTCAAATGTAGTAATGGTGAGTATAAATTTATTCAGTGGATAAACAAACGATTTTCAAATGATCTCATCATTGGCATTGGTCAGGATGTAACGCATGAAATTCAGATTAAAAATCAATACGAGAATTTGATTCAAAATGCTATCGACCTTATTTATGAGGTAGATTATAAAGGTAACTTCATCTTTATTAATGACTTTACTTTAAAAGAATTAGGATACAAGAAAGAAAAAATGATTGGTAATCATTTCGCAAATTTTGTTCGCCCTGATTACGTACCTATCATGGAAGATTATTACCAAAACATTAATCCAAAAGTAGATTACTTTCCTACTATAGAAATTCCGATTTTAAAGAAAAATGGGCAAGAAATTTGGGTATCACAAAAAGTTATTGTCCGCAAAGACGATTCAAATAGGATAATGTCATATTCCGGTATTGCGCGCGACATCACTAAGTTGAAGGAAATTGAAGTTGCAGACAAAAAACGTCAAAAAAAACTTGAAGATTATAATAAAACGATTACCAAACTCAATACTACTAATTTTAGCCAATATGTTGATTTGGAATCAGGAATCAAACAAATAATTGAAACCGTAGCCCGCGTTACTAAATGCAACCGCGTAAGCTATTGGAAATTTGTTAATGATGCAATAATTTGCGAAAGCCTTTATGAGTTAGATAAAAACCAATTTAGCAAAGGCCAAATCTTACAAAAAAGTGACTATCCTATTTATTTAGAGAAAATAACAAGCAGGAAACAGCTGCGAGCTCCAAATGTTTTTAAGAAAAAAAGTTTAAAAGAATTTACCAAAACATATTTTGTAGAGCATGATATCAAATCTGCGTTGGAAGTCCCATTGACTATAAACGGTGATTTGGTTGCTGTTTTGTGTTTAGAAGCTACTAAAACAAAAATAAAATGGGATAATGAAGATCTTAATTTTGCTAAGTCAATAGTTGACATTATTGCACTCACAATTATATCGCAAAGTCGCTATAAAACCGAAGCCAAACTAGCCTATAAAAGTGAATTATTGTCTGCAATGGCATTGTGTACTGAAAATTTTTTAAACAGTTCTGATATTAAAGATATTTTTGCTGATGCTTTGGTAATTATGGGAAAGGCGACCAAATCTCACCGTTCTTACTTTTACGAGAATAATAGTAGCACGGAATTGATCAGTCAAAAATACAGATGGTTTGTTAATGAATCGCATTTATCAGATACCAATCCGAAATTACAAAACCTACCCTACTCAGAATTTGAAGAATTACTAACACCTCTTTTAAATAACGAAATTTACGAGGCAACAATATCAACTATTTCGTCCCCATCTTTGCGCAAAAAACTTGAGGATGTTGAAGTTAAATCGTTAATACTTTTTCCTGTCTTTGTTAAGGAAACATTCAAGGGTTTTTTGGGTTTTGATGATACCATTACAGAGCGTTACTGGAGTGAAGATGAAGTAAATATTTTACGAACATTAGCGCGAAATATTGCCTCTTCAATAGAGCGTATAACCAATGAAATCGCTATCAACGAAAGTGAAGAAAAATTTCGATTGTTAGCTAATAATATTCCTGGTACCGTATACCTGTCAAATTATGATGAAGGAAAAAGCAAAATCTATATCAATGACGAAATTGAAAAATTAACTGGCTATCCTAAAAGTGCCTTTTTAAACAATGAGCTTTCCTTTATTGATTTGATACATCCAGATGATCGTGCAAAGGCTATTAATGCCCAGAAAAAAGCTATTAGCAAAAAAAAATCTATTCATCTTACTTATCGAATAATTCACAAAGACAATAGAATTGTGTGGGTTGAAGAATTTGGCGATACGATTTATAAAAACGATAAAATTGCATTTTTGGAGGGAATCTTTATTGACATTACAGAACGTGTCTTAGCCGAAACCGCCATTCAGGAAAAAGAATTGGCTGAGGCTGCTAATAAAGCTAAGTCAGAATTCTTGGCCAATATGAGCCATGAAATAAGGACACCTCTCAACGGTATTATTGGCTTTACAGACCTACTTATGAATACTACCCTGAATACTACACAAGGAAAGTACATGAAAACTATTAGTCAATCAGCACATTCATTGCTTGACATTATTAATGATATCTTGGACTTTTCTAAAATTGAAGCTGGTAAATTGGAACTATACATTGAAAAATGTAACATTATAGAAATGCTAGACCAAGTAACTGATTTGATTTTATTTGAATCCAATCAGAAAAAATTAGAACTAAAACTAGAAATAGCTGATGATATACCTAAGTACTTCCTATTAGATAGCGTGAGATTAAAGCAAATCTTGATCAATTTACTTGCAAATGCTGTTAAGTTTACAGAAAAAGGTAACATCAAACTTCAAGTATCTTTAATTGAAAATCTCAGCAAGGGGCGAGCAAAAATTAGATTTGCTGTTGCAGACACTGGAATAGGAATTTTAGAAGAAAATAAAATGAAAATTTTCAGAGCATTTTCACAAGAAGATGGCTCAACAACACGAAAATTTGGTGGTACGGGTTTAGGTCTTACTATTTCTAATCAATTATTGGGACTTATGAATAGTAAATTACAGCTAGAAAGTACTATCAATGTAGGTAGCACCTTTTATTTTGATCTAGATTTACAAAGTTGTAACGAATCAATTGGGTTTGAAAACAACATCATCTCTATCGATCCATTAAAAAATAATCTTGATAATGAACAAGATTTTACAAACGAGATCACTAAAGTTTTGATTGTTGAAGACAATAAAGTTAATATGTTATTATTAAAAACCATTTTAAAAAATCTAGATAGCCCGACTACAATATTCGAAGCTAGCAACGGTCAAGAAGCTGTCGATCAATTTGAGTCTCTACAACCAGATGTAATTTTTATGGACATACAAATGCCTATAATGAACGGTTACGAAGCAACAGCAATCATTCGGAACTCAAAATATGGAAAAGATGTTCCTATCATTGCGATCACTGCAGGAACTGAAAAAGAGGAAAAAAACAAGTGCTTGACAGCAGGAATGAATGATTACATTCCGAAGCCCATTATTAATGGAATCGTTGAAGAAAAATTACTAAAATGGAAACGGGTAATTAATAAAAAATTAAATAACTAAATCAATACATATGAAATGGAGCGGCAGACGCGAAAGCGGAAATCTTGAAGATAGAAGAGGAATGTCTTCGGGAGGTAAAACAATAGTTGGCGGAGGTGTAATAGGTATCATCATCCTTTTACTAAACACATTTGGAGGAGAAAATGCGCAAATGTTAACGCCAATTTTAGAACAAATGAATCAAGGCGGTCAAAGCGTACCTACTGAACAGAGAGAACTAACCAAAGCTGAGCTGGAAGAGCGCCAATTTGTAGATGCCATTTTAACAGACACCGAAGATGTTTGGACCAAAATTTTTCAAGAAAACAACTTACAATACAAAGAACCAACAATGGTTTTGTTTTCAGATGCTGTAGATACAGAATGTGGAAGTGCGACATCAGCCTCAGGACCTTTTTACTGCCCTGCGGACCAAAAAGTTTATATGGACTTAACGTTTTTTAATGAGCTTAAAACTAAATTTGGAGCTCAAGGTGGTGACTTTGCAACAGCCTACGTCATCGCGCATGAAATAGGCCACCACGTACAAACTTTGTTGGGTACATCAGCCAAAATGCGCCAAATGCAACAAGGAAAAAGTCAAGCCGAAGCCAACAGACTATCAGTAGCCCTTGAGTTGCAAGCCGATTTTTATGCTGGTCTGTGGACACACTACAATCAAAATTTGAATAATTTTCTTGAAGAAGGAGATATTGACGAAGCGCTTAGCGCCGCACATGCTGTAGGAGATGATGCTATTCAGGCAAAAATTCAAGGTCATATTGTTCCTGAATCTTTTACCCACGGGACTTCAGCACAACGCAAAGCTTGGTTTATGAAAGGCTACAAAAGTGGTGACATCAGACAAGGAAACACGTTCGAAGGACTGTAATTACTTTGACTAAGTTTTGAAAATCATACGAAACGCAATAAAAAACCAATAGTAACAAATATATTTAAGTTGCGATCGCTAATAAGAAGAAAGAAATAAAACCCATATCGAATACTTCGCAGTAAATGTGTATAAATCTTACAATACCTTGCTACACTATTTACTTATAAGGTAAAAGGATAAAAATTTTAGAGGCTAATAAGCCTCTATTTTTTTTTGCGGTTCCCAACAGGATCGCTTTGATTTCAAGGTTTCTTCTGAACTTTAAATCAAGAAAATTGACACTCAAAACAAAACAATTCTATGAACCAAAGTAACTGCAGACAAAATTCTAGCAGTTATCGCACTAAGTAAATCAATGAAGCATTTGCTATTAGCATAAATGTTTTGTGCTGTGTTTATCTTTGATAAATAACAGGGTCAATTTTGAAGAAAAAAGCCCTATTTTTAACTTTATGTTTGTGCAGTTACTTTTTTTTGCATGAGGGATAGCAGTGGCATCCTTTAATGAAGTTATTTTTCCAAAATAACTTCATTAAAGATAGAACGAATAGCCCGACCCAAAGGGACATGCCCAAGAAAAACTGCTAATTCACTGATTTTTAAACCCGATAAAACAAAGTCTAAATATTTTTTTAAAAAAAAATCAAATATATTATG
>CAZMHK010000133.1:0-8537 GCA_964566045.1 uncultured Flavobacterium sp. | reverse complement strand
CTCTTTCATTTTTTTCTGTAATAGTTTTTAAAATTATATAAAATAAGTTTGGAGATACTTTTAAAAAACGTTCAAGTCTGTCAAAATGAATTGTATTAGAGTTATCCATTTTTGAAATTGTTTCAACTAATGAGTTAGATAGGCTTTTATTGATTAATGAATCGTCTATGTAATCATAAAATGATAACTCCCATAATTCTTTAAGATTAAAGTTCTTTTGTTGGGGTAGTTTATATTTTTTCAATGATTTTGAAAAGCTATAATTATTTTCAGATAAAATGAACCAGAACTTTTTGATGCTACTTAAAAAACCATTTAAATTATTCTTAATAAAACCGTTAATATGGAAAATATTCCAAATATTGTTAGCTGTATTAGAAACTTTCAACTGATTTCTAAAAACAACTCTTGGAACATAACTAACTTCATTTCCTTTTTCAATTATTTTTTTCAATAATGCAAGACCGATGTTTAAGTCTCTTGAACAATTTTCATCTATAACAAAATCTAGTGCATTGTTATAATTCCAATTGTTGTCTGCAGAATTTTTTAATAGAACGAATGTGTCGTAAAATGTATTGATTTCACCCTCATTGGTTAATATAAATGAGGTTCTTATTTCAGCCTCTTTTAATCTTTCATACTCTCGAAAATCATCAAATTCATACATTTCCTTATCTCTAAACCTATCCCAATCTATTTTTAGGAATGTCAAGTAAGTTTCATTAACAAATTTGTTGGTGAAGTTTGAGAACTCAGGTAAATTGAATTCGTGTCTTTTGAACCACCTAATTTGGTCTTGAACATATTTACAATATTCAAAATTTTCATTGTTTAAATGATTATCTATAATATTGAGAACAAATGGAATGTCAAATTCCATTATTTCATTATTTACATCGGGGTGAACTCGCGAATAATTCTTTAATAACCTGAAAGCCATTTCAGGACGAGATGCAAAACTATTATCTAATGTATCCCATATTTTCGTTCTAAATTCTTGTATAGTATTATTGTTAGGAATTGGATATTGATAGTGAATAAAACTATTATTCCTACCTCCTTTAAATTGTTGAAATTGATAGGATAAGAAAGTTTTTGAAAGTTCATAAAATGATGTTGAAAGTAATTCATCATCTTTGTTTAGACCATATATTAATATATCGAAAAGAGTTTTTTGTCTATAAAAATCGTAGCGTTCATCATCTCTATCGAAAATTAATAATTCTCTAATTTTATGAATAAGTTCCGGCAATTTATCCGGTTTTCTGGTTACATATTCGAACAACAATTCAATTGAATCTTTTAAAGAGTTACTATTAAGACGAAAAAAATTACCTAGTAATTCAATTATATTATCCTTGTGATAATTGAATTGATTATTTTCATAAGAAGAGTCATATTTGGTTTCTTCAATTTTCGGAAACGTTTCTATGTACTGATATGTGAATTCTAAAGTTTGGTCTTGTAAATAAAACCAAAATGAATTGAGAAAATTAAAAGACTTTTCGCTATTGTTTCGAATTAAGTTCCAATATTCAACTAACTCAGGTTTAATTTTGTCCATCACATTTTGTGGGCCAAATGTATTATTCGCAGGAATAATACTGTCTGTAAATCTACTTTGATAATTTTCAAAATAGTTGTTTAGCAGAACTTGAAAGGAAAGTAAGTTGTCTTTTATAAATGCTTTGTAAAAGAAAAATGTAGCAAGATTTTGTTCAGGGACTTTTACGTGTTCAAATTGAATTTCTGCCAATTCCAACTTGTCAAGTTTGTCAATAGTATCTATAAAATCATTGTATGAGATATCAAATTTTTCTAAAATTGATTCTGTTACTTCTTTATTCTTATATGGAATTGTATAAAAGAAAGCAATAATTCCAAGACATCTAATATTTAAGGGATTTTCAAACTCGCCATCATCTTTGATGAAAGTTGAAAAATACTTTTCAAATAAATCGGAAACATCATGTAAAGCATATAAGTTTTGTTCCTTTTTTGCCAAAAGGGAAGTCATTATTGCTAATCTTGGATTACCATCTGAGATTCGAACTATTTCTTTGTGATAATCAGGGTTTAAAATTTCAAATGGTTCAGATTTTATTATATCAATAATTTGTTCATCGTTTAGCTTTTGTAAGTCTATTCTTTTAGTTGCGAACTCTTGACATTTCCTTCCGATTTCTTGAAACGCATAATCTCTTACAGTAATTATTATTTTCAGTTTACCGTTTCTATTAGCCTTAAAAAAGCCTGTTATTTGTTCAAATGCATCAATCCTATTTGCATCATCAACAAAAAGTAAATAGTTTTTTTCTACATGAAAATATTGATACAAATCCTCAAGCAAAGTATGACTCTTATATGAAACACAATATGCTTGATATGATTCATTTTTTACTAAATAATTGTTGATAGTTTCAATCGACAACTTTGTTTTTCCAACTCCAGGAGCTCCTGTGAGTATTACAAAGTCGTGACTATCTATAGCATTACTTAATTGTTCTAATTCTGTTTCCCTATGTAAGAATGTATTGTTCAAAGGAGTGGCAATACCCTTTGAAGCTCTATCATACTCTTTGATAAAGTTGTCTATTGAAACAATTTGACCTGTATCTAAAGGCAAGCCTAAATAATGATGAGCTAAATCTCTATGATTTAAATGAAGTTCTAACGCTAATTCTTGCAACATTAAATAGCGAATTCTAATATCAGCTTTAAAACTTTGGGCTAATGCATTTAATTCAGTTATTTTCTCTTGATCTATGTTCCAATTGAAACAAAGTACGATTTCTTGAATTTTATCAATAGGTATTTTTGTCTTATCTGGGTCAAAACAAGCTTTTATATCATTAGCTAACTTGTTTTTTGTACTCGTATCAGTTGTAATTTCTGAATATAAGAAGTTGCCGTTTGGCAATTGAAAGAATGTGTCAGGAGTTCCTTTTGTTGTCTTTTGTTTTCCAGTTTGGCTTCCTGTTCTAGATATAGCCATGTAATTATTATCTCTTATAATTAAATAACTATCGCAAAGCTCTTGAAACACAGTTCCATTTATTTCTTTCAGGCGATTTTCTATTGTTTGGAGTCTGCTCATATTATTCTTATTCAATTTCTTCGAGCGTTAGCAAGAAACAGCTCTTTTAGTTTTTAGTGTTGGACTTTGTGTTGGCAAAAAACTAAATTTACCCTTGTAAAGTTGGCTTTTCTCTCACTTCTACTTTATTAATTTATAATACGCTTTTCGTTTTTAACATTTTCAAAATGGATTTATGGGTAACATAAGTTTGGCTTGTGTCCCAAATATAGAAATAATATTTTTATTACAAAAGTAAAAGCGTGCTTCTTGTTGCGGTCGTTTTGGTTTGCAGCGAGTTAGTTTGCAGCGAGTTGGTTCGCGTGAGGGATAGCAGCGGCATCCTTTATTTTTTTCTTTAAAAAAATAAAGATAGAGCGAAGAGCCCGACCCGCAGTTTACGGAGGGGCACGCCTTGTTTAATAAAAATTCAATTCGTTGTCGTATTCTCGTATTTGTTCGTAAATTTGCGCACGCTATTTTTTTGACAACGATTTCATTAGATAGCGCTTACTTATGGAAAAACGCAAAAAAGTAGCCTTTTATACTTTAGGCTGTAAACTCAATTTCTCAGAAACATCAACTATCGCGCGCAATCTTCAAGACGAGGGTTTTGATCGCGTTGATTTTGAAGAAGTGGCTGATATGTACGTGATTAATACGTGTTCAGTTACTGAAAATGCCGATAAACAATTCAAACAAGTGGTGCGTAAGGCAATGAAGCTCAACGACAAAGCTTTTGTGGCTGCGGTGGGTTGTTATGCGCAACTTAAACCGGAGGAATTGGCGGCGGTGGATGGCGTAGATTTGGTTCTTGGTGCTACCGAAAAATTCAAACTAGCCGATTATATCAATGATTTGTCTAAAAATGATATGGGCGAGGTGCATTCGTGCGAGATTGCCGAAGCTGATTTTTATGTGGGCAGTTATTCTATAGGCGATAGAACGCGCGCGTTCTTGAAAGTTCAGGATGGTTGTGATTATAAGTGTACCTATTGCACTATTCCGCTGGCGAGAGGAATTTCTAGAAGTGACGAGTTAGAAAATGTATTGAAAAATGCAGCTGAAATTTCGAAACAAGGCATTAAAGAAATTGTGCTTACGGGCGTAAATATTGGCGATTACGGTAAAGGGGAATTTGGAAATAAAAAACACGAACATACTTTTCTGGAATTGGTTCAGGCTTTGGATGAAGTGGACGGTATTGAGCGTTTGCGAATTTCCTCTATTGAACCGAATTTATTGAAAAACGAAACGATTGAATTTGTGTCGAAAAGCAGGACTTTTGTACCGCATTTTCACATTCCGTTGCAATCTGGGAGTAATGATATTTTGAAGTTGATGAAACGCCGTTACTTGCGCGAGGTGTACACGGAGCGTGTGAGTAAAATTCGCGAGGTGATGCCGCATGCGTGTATAGGTGTGGATGTCATTGTAGGTTTTCCGGGTGAAACGGACGAGCATTTTCTGGAAACGTATCATTTTTTGAATGATTTGGATATTTCGTACTTGCATGTTTTTACGTATTCGGAGCGTGATAATACCGAAGCTGCTGCTATGAGTGGCGTTGTTCCGGCAAATGTACGCGCGAAACGCAGTAAAATGTTACGAGGATTATCAGTGAAAAAACGTCGTGCTTTTTATGAAAGCCAATTGGGAACGCAACGCAAAGTGTTGTTTGAAAGTGAAAACAAAGAAGGCTACATTCACGGATTTACTGAAAATTACGTAAAAGTAAAAACGCCTTGGAATCCTGAATTGGTGAATACGCTACACGATATCAACTTGACTCGAATTGATGAGGATGGCAGTGTGCGCATGGATTTTGTATCTGTGTTGGTGTAGGTTTTAAACATATAAGTCATTTAAGTAAAATATTTTAAACCATTAAGAGGTTAAGTTCATTAAGTTTTAGGCTTAATTTTCTTCATTCTCTTAATGGTTTTTTTCATACTAAAAAGTAAGTTCATTTATAGTTTTTGATGATAATTTTTCGTCAGTTCGAGTGTTTTTCGGTAGAAAAATGTATCGAGAACAAGAATAATTTAATTGAAAACAGTTCTCGATACAGGTCGCATCGCTAGGTGTAGCGAATCGAGAAGTTTTTTTTTTTTACTAAACAAAAAACACGCGAACTATCGCTTCCGAGTAATTATACCTAATTGGACTTTACTGAAGTTTAATTGTGTAACAACTAGCACAAATTGTGTAAGAGACTTGGTTGTTGATTGAGGTAATTTTAAACTAATTAAAATTTAACCTTATGAAGCCAATTGTATGTATCCTTAGCGCCGTAGTTTGCTCTGTTATGTTTTCTTGTAAAGAGAGCGCAGCAAGTTCTAAAAACAAAAATGAAACAGAAAAAGTTCCAACTAAAATAGAACGAAAAAAACCTGGTACGGTCACTTATAAATTTGAAAACACGAAAGAATGGCTAAAGAAATCTAATAGCGATAGCACTCAATTCCAACTTGCTTATGCGATTAATAGAACAGATGCTGAGAATTTCAAAAAATTAGATTCGGTTATAGTTCCAAATGATTTTACGGGTGATATTGCGTATTATTTGCCTTTTCCTTTGAAAGTTTCGTATTTGAAAGATGTTGACAAGATTATCTATTTTTCGTACCCTACGCAAACTTTTGCTGCCTATGAAAACGGCGAATTGATTTACACCGGTCCAACCAATATGGGAAGGGAAAAAGATAAAACACCAACTGGATTGTTTTTTACCAACTGGAAAGCTGAAGAAACAACCAGTACTTTCAACGACGAGTGGGATTTAAAATGGAATTTTAACATCGAAAATAAATTGGGTGTTGGTTTTCATCAATACGCTTTGCCGGGTTATCCTGCTTCGCATTCTTGTTTGAGACTTCAAGAGGCGGATGCTAAAAAACTCTACAGTTGGGCAGACGAATGGATACTTCAAGATGACCAAAATGTAAAAGTAAAAGGAACTCCTGTCATTGTATTCGGAGCCTATCCGTTTGGAAAAACCAAACCTTGGTATATTTTGGTTGATGATGCTAAAGGTTTACAACTCACCGAAAGTGATATTGAAAGAGAAACAAAAGTACACCTGAATACCATTTTAAAAGAACAGAAAAATAGAGCTACGCAACAAAATCAGGAATAGCCACAGCTTGTAAAATTGAAAAAACCATTGAGAACGCAATAATTATTTGCTTCTCAATGGTTTTTAGTTTTTATGCTTTTTGTTTTTAAAAGTCGTTATGGATTAGTAGACCAAAGACTGCTGTTTTTAACAAACACGCGACGGTTTAATTTGAGTTGAGCAATAACTAGCTCAGCCATATCTTCGGCTTGCATTACTTTATCCGGATTTCCGTCCGTAAGTTTCAGTTCTTTGGCCATATCAGTAGCCACGGTACTTGGCGTAAGTGCAGTAACACGAATGTTGTGTTTTCGCATTTCCTGCATCAATGAATCGGTTAGTCCTAACAACGCAAATTTAGAGGCACTATACGCGCTCGTCAATGCATTTCCGGCCAATCCAGCGGTTGATGAAATGTTGATAATATCTCCAGTTTGTCTTTCAATCATGTTCGGAATAACGGCCCTGGTTACGTAATACGGTCCCATTAAATTCACTTGAATAATGCGTTCCCAATCGGTTGGCTCTAATTCTAAGAATTTTCCAAACGATGCAATACCAGCGTTGTTGATCAAAATATCAATAGCGCCAAATTCGCTCAATGCTTTTTCTACAGCAGCGTTTACAGAGTTGATATCAGCAACATCTGCAGTAACAGCCAAAGCTTTTACACGTAGTGAGCGTACTTTTGCAGCTACACTGTCAATTTCTTCTTGAGTGCGCGCTACTAAAATTACGTTTACGCCTTCTTTGGCTAAAGCCAATGCAATTGCTTTTCCTATTCCTTTTCCAGCTCCGGTAACCAGTGCCGTTTTATTTTTTAAATCAGTCATTTGGTGTTTTTTTAATGTCAGTTTTTGAAAACTTGTTTTACAAAATTACCAAGTTTTCAGTGGCTAACTGCATTTGATTTTTTATTTTAATTAAATTTTAACGTGCGTAGAGCGAATTAAAAGTGAAAAATTCTAGCTATTTTTTTTATTGATTGTCAATTTATAAATAGTGGTTTCTAAAACTTCGGTGTCATTGTCTTCGCAAAGTAAAAATTGTATTTTATCTGGCGTATCTGCAAATAGTGTTAATCCTTCAAATTTATGAGTGTCGCTAATTTTTTGTGTGAAATTGATTTTCATGGTTTTCAGGTCGATGCTCCCAATTAAGCTTCCTAAAACTTCGCCATCATCATAGGTTGATTGTGTATCTTCGGCAGAGGCCAAAAAATAAAGTTGATCAGCAACCAAAACACCATCAGTGAAACTGGTTCGAACGCCCTTTATTTTGGGCAATTTGTAGCTATTGGATAAAATTTGAAAATCGTTGCTGAGGTTTTTTCCGGCTACCGTAAACAAGACGTTCTTACCTGATTTACCATTGCCACGATTCAATAAATAATAATTTTCTCCGTCAAAAATAGCACCTTCGATGTTGAAATCTTCGGGATTGATCCCGCCAAAGTTTTGCATGACTGCATACAAATCGGTTAAGTCATTTGTGGCAATTACTTGTTTGGTATTGCGGTTAAGGTGCACCATTTTATTTCGCTTTTCGGTAGAGCCGGAGCCAAAAATATAAAGGCTATCTTGGTAATGCGTTATCGCTTCAAAATCGGCTTTGTCTTTTTTAGGAGTGTTTTCGGTTGGGTTTTCTACCAAAGGATGGCGTTGTAATTCTTTGGATTGTAGATCGTATTGGTACAGGAAACCGCTGTTGTCACCAATCACATAGAGTGAAGGGTCTTGGTAAATGAGTCCTGATGCTGAGCCGATTCCGATGATTTGGCAAAGAATTTCGAGTGTGAATTTTTCCATGTTTTGTAATGTTGCAGTAAGACCCTAGCCCTGATGGAAGCGGTATCTCCCGATTTAGAAAAACAAGGCTTTTTTGCCGTAGTTTTTATTTATCGGGAATATAGCGTACAGCAGGAAAAAGCTCCTAATAATTTGTTATATTTGAGAAGTAAAGATAAAATAAATACGATGAAGTTCATAAAGCCAGATGATTTTAGAGCAGTTGGACCAATTGATTTGGCTGCTATCCCAACGGAATTGCAGTATAAAATAAGCGATGACGAGAAAGAGGAAAAACTGAATGCGGTGCAGGCTAAATTGAGCGCTTTGCAGGATGTGATGTATGCGCACAACCGTTATGGTGTATTGATTTGCTTGCAAGGAATGGATACATCGGGTAAGGATAGCTTGATTCGGGAAGTTTTTAAGGAGTTTAATCCGCGTGGAGTGGTGGTGCACAGTTTTAAAACACCCAATTCGACTGAATTAGAACATGATTATTTGTGGAGGCATTATTTAGCCTTGCCGGAAAAAGGTAAGTTTGCCGTATTTA
>CAZMHK010000132.1:0-8676 GCA_964566045.1 uncultured Flavobacterium sp. | reverse complement strand
TGTCTACCATTTTATTTTTGGTTTAGCCTGTAAATTTACATTTTTTTAAGGTAAAATATATTTTTTTCCGTGGATTCTATTTTAAAAAATATGGTTTTCTAATCTAATTTTGCCAAATGGATTACACTGTTTTTTGGCTCACGATTGGTATTTGTTTAGGGTTCTTTGTGCAAACCGTAACGGGTTTTGCAGGCGCTTTAATTGCTTTGCCCGTACTTCTTTTTGTAATGCCGCTGCCCGATGCTATTGGTTATTTGTCTATTTTTTACATGATCTCTACGCCTTTTCATGTTTATAAAGAGTGGCGCTTAATCAATAAACAATTACTGAAACAATTATTTATTTCTTCGTTTTTGGGATTACTAATTGGTATTCTTGTATTGGCTTATGGCCAGCCAATTTTTCTCAAAAAGGCATTAGGTATTTTCATCTTATTATTTGTTCTCAATAGCCTAAAATCAGCAAGTGAGATCAAAGTATTAACTAAGATGAAATTCTTTTTCGGATTCTTGGGTGGCTTTTTTTCAGGAGTGTTTTCAACCGGCGGACCATTGTATTTGATCATCATTAAGAATCAAACTCCAGATGTTAAGGTAGTCCGCGCTACTATGTTTGGCGTTCTGGGACTTATCACTTTGATGCGCATTCCTGTACTTGCTTTTGAAGGGATCTTGACATGGCAACAGTGTTACAATGCACTTTATGTGTTGCCCTTCTTTGTGTTGGCTTTATTCTTAGGGAAAAAAGTCTACAGTTTTATCAATGAAGCCATGCTAAAAAACAGTATGCTTTTTTTACTTTGTGTATCTGGCGTTTTACTTTTGATTAAAAACTAGTTTAAATGAAGTATTTGGCGCTTCGTTACTATTGAATAACAGCGTTTATTTTCTTCCAAAGTTCTTCATCAAATCCTGATATTGCAAAATTAGGATTATCTGGGTCAGATGCTACTCCCATTCGAATTACTACCATTTTTTTGCTAGGGATTACATATATACGTTGGTCCTTGGCTCCCATAGCGGCGTACATATCTGCGGGTGCTGAAGGTATTAAAAAGCCTTGAAAAACAGTTTGCTCACTAGGAACCATGTATTTATTTTTTCCGTTTAACCACCATAAAAATCCATAAGAAGGATTAATTGCTTGCGATGAAGTGATACTTTGGTTAAAAAAAGTTTCGTTTACAATAGTTTCATTTTCCCATTTTCCTTTGTTTAAGGCCAATAATCCAAAACGTGCCATGCTTCGCGTGGTGCTATGATAAACAGTAAATATCGTTCCATAATTCCAAAAACCATCCATTCCTATTTTATTTTTGAGCTTAGCATTGAAATACGTTTCATAATTTTGATTACTTCCAGCTGCAACTACATCAAATAATTTTTGAAAAACATTGCTATAAGCCCATCTTGTACCCGCATCAGCAACATAGGTTACATTGGATTTTATTACAAATTGTTTGGTGTCATCATTACCTGATGTCATGCTTAACAAGTCAGCAACTTTAATCAATCGTTCTTTTTCTGAAGGCATTGCTGTCCAGGAATTACCTAAATAATTTGAGACCGGCCTATTTATATCCAAAAGATTTTCTTGCTGTGCGATGCCTGTTGTAGCTGCTACTAAGGTCTTTCCGGCGCTATTCCACTCCCAAGAGGTAGTTGCATTGTGTCCATTAAAATATTCTTCCATAACGATGCGGCCATTAACTAAAATCATAAACGACTTAGAGTTTTTCTGCGTCAAAAAATCTTTCAGTGGTCCTATCGCGGCCTGATTCCATCCTAAGCTAATGCTAGACTGTGTTTCCCAAGTATTCGAACTTATAGGTGGGAAATACATATTTGTTGGTACTTGCGGTGAGTTTGTATTATCATCTCCGTTACAAGATGTAAAAAATAGCCATAAAAGCATAAATGGTGTTAAATTCTTCATGATTACTTAATTTTGGTTTAAGCTTTTGACTTTTGATTTTGCAAAAGGTTTAACGCAATGTTAAAATTTTAAATCTTTCTAACAAAGTTTAAGCTTTTTTAAGAAACTAAATTATTGAATAAAACAGTGCTAATTCTAAAATCAAAAAAAAAAAAAAAAAACATCACCAAAACTGTTACGTTCTAGCGATGTTTTTGTGTTTGAAGAAGTATAAATTACTTCATTTTCTGTCTTTTTACAACTTTTTCGGCTGGCTCATTTTTATTTTGCAAAAGATAATTGGCTAGTAATTTTTCTACCAATTCGTCTTTTGTTAAATGATGAAAAATAGTTTTTACTTTGTTTTTAAACTCAGCGTCAACATCATGGTTGGGTTTGGTTTTAAAAATTTGTTTGGCCCACAATAAAGTATTGTTTTGCTCAATACTTAAAGCACTTGGTTTTTGAAAAGGCGTAAAAGTAATCCCTAATTCTCTTTCAAAATCAGCAATTTCAGCAACTTCTTCCTCTTGTAAAACGGTCAAAGCCAATCCTTTTGCGCCAGCACGAGCCGTTCTTCCGCTGCGGTGTACATAAGCTTCGTACACATCAGGCAAATGATAATTGACAACGTAAGACAAGTTTTTTACATCGATACCTCTTGCAGCCAAATCAGTAGCTACTAAAATATTGATATGACCTTCTCTGAATTGCTCCATGATACGGTCTCGGATACCTTGCGACAAACTGCCGTGCAAGGCTCCCGATGAAAAACGGTTAATGGCTAGGTTTTTAGCCAATTTATTAACGGCGGCTTTTGTTTTACAAAAAATGATGCCGCGCTCCCCTTCTCTTGAATTTAAAAAATGCATTAAAACATCTAATTTTTCAATGGGGTCTACAACTATATATTCATGATCGATTCCTTGATGACCAACAGTTTCCATTTGTGCACTGATATGTTGCACATTTTTATGAAGGTAATTTTGAACCAACTGTTTGATTGCGCCAGGTAAGGTTGCTGAAAAAAGTAAAGTACGACGTTCTTTGGGCAAGGCACTTACTATTTCGTCTAGGCTTTCTTTTAAAATGGACACCATTTCATCAGCTTCGTCTATTACAAGAAATTGTGTTTTAGACAAATCAATTGCTTTACGTTGTAGTAAATCAATTAACCTTCCTGGAGTTGCAACCACAACGTGAGTAGGTTGTGAGAGTCGTTCTATTTGTGGTTTAATTGGAATTCCACCACAAGTAGCTGCTATTGATAATTCAGGTAAATATTTAGCAAAATCTTCTAAATTACGTGTAATTTGATGTCCTAACTCTCTCGTTGGAACCAATATTACAGCTTGAACGTGTTTCGCAGTAGTATCTATTAATTGTAAAATTGGCAATCCAAAAGCAGCCGTTTTTCCTGTACCAGTTTGTGCAAGTCCAACTACATCAGTTGTATTTGAAAGTAATATCGGAATTGTTTTTTGTTGAATCTCTGTTGGCACAACAATTTTCAGATCGGTAATTGCTTTTACCAATGGTGCCGAAATTCCTAAATCAGAGAATTGTTTTGACATGTTTTTTGGATTTTGAATGTTTAAAAAAAATAGTTATTGACTGCTCTTGTTTTTAGCCCCGATAGCAGCGGCATCTCCCGATTTAGAAAAACAAGGCTTTTTAGCCGTAGTTTTTATTTATCGGGAATACAGCGGATAGCGGGAAATAGCTCTTAAGAAAAAAATTAATCTTCGTCAGGTTCGTTCATGATTTTTTCGCGGTATTTTTTACCGATGAGCAAAACTAGTTTGACTTTATAATCGTCTACCAGCCATTCGCGATAATTTTTACTGCACTGACTCAAACATTTTGCATAACGCTTGATGCGGCATTCAATGTCATCCTCTAATAACTTTCCAAGCGCTTTGGCTTCTTGCAAGGTTTCAGAATTGTCTACACACATTGCAGCGTGTTGGTCAAGAGACTTATCTAGAACTTCTTTAGAGCGTAAATTTTGCTTGATAATCAATTTATGTTCTTCTTCTACGTCAAAAGTAACCACTTCTGTTTTGCTGAATTTTTCGCGAAGATCAGGTGGCATGCTGTATTTAAAATACATTTCAATCTCTGAGTCGTCACGTAAATTTTCAAGATAAAACTCAGGTGATTTAAAAATATGTTGCCAGTTTACCGGCTCGCTCCACAAGCCAAAACGTGCGGCATTGTTACCCAAATCGATAACCGTGAAGGAATCTTTGCCAGGCAATTTTCGAGATCCTCGACCAATCATTTGGTAGTATAAAGTAAGTGACTTGGTAGCTCTATTTAAGATAATAGTTTCAACAGTAGGCTCATCAAAACCTGTAGTAAGAATTCCGACCGATGTTAAAATGGCATCTGGTGTGTGCTTGAACCAATGTAAAATTTCTTTACGCTCTTCGTTGCTACTTGTATTATCTAGGTGTCGGATGCCATACCCCGCCTCTCTGAACGTTTCATAAACGTATAAGGAAGTGTTGATACCGTTGTTAAAAATCAAGGTTTTTTTCCCAATAGATTTTTCAGTGTAGGCATGCAATAATTTTTCTTGCATGGCCATATTAGTGTACAAATCATCAGATGATTTTACGGTGTAATCTCCGTTAATACCTACTTTCAATGAGGTCAATCCTACATCATAACTGTAAGTAATAGCTTTTGCTAAGAAACCTTTTTCGATTAATGAGCTAATGGTATCACCAACTATTAATTCATCATAACTTTGATGCATTGGTAATTTGATATTAGAACTTAATGGCGTTGCAGTAACTCCTAATATAAAGGCATTTTTGAAGGAACTCAATAATTTGCGGAATGAGTTGTAATGCGCCTCATCAATAATCACTAAACCAATGTTATCAAGATGCAATTTATCATCATTGATACGGTTTTTAAGTGTTTCGACCATGGCCACAAAACAAGAATATTCGTTTTGGTCTGGTAAATCTTTAACCTTGCTGTTGATGATTTTATTTTTTACATCAAAGCCTTTTAGCATTTTTGAGGTTTGCTTACAAAGTTCAATTCGGTGCGTTAAAACTACCACTTTTTTATCGTGTTGTGATAAATAACGTCTTACAATCTCTGAAAACACAACAGTTTTTCCTCCTCCAGTTGGGAGTTGGTATAGTAAATGATGTTTTTCCGGTGCATTATCTATGCGTTCAAAAATGGCATCGATATCGCCTTTTTGGTACGCATAAAGTTCTTTTTTGTCTTCGATTTCTATTTCTAAAGTGTTTTGGGACATTGGTAAATATTGGATTTTTGCAAAAATACACCTAAAAAACAGTTTTTGAGCCACAATTAAGAAAAAAAATAGGCAGAAGATTAAATAAAATTGATTTAAGGAGGACCGCTTTGCTCAAATTGAGCCACTTAATCCCATCTAATTTGTACTAAAACGGAATTTTCATTGCTAAAAACGTAGCTTTCTGCTTTAATTTTGCTTTAAATCTTAGTATTGGAGTAAAAAAAATGAACTAGAAATAGACTTTTTCTAGTATTCCAATCTTTCTAAAACAGCCTCAAATCGTGTTTCATTATTCCATTTTTGACGGATGGCTTCGGCATGAATAACTCTCAAACGATCTCTAAATTCATCTAAAATGCCATTTGCTATTAAAAAAACAACTGCTTGCTCAAATGAGTTGAACATACTTTTGTAAAAGCCCTCTACTTTGATCGTGTTCTCGCTTGAAAAAGTTTGAGCAATTTCAATGTTATACAACATCACATCGGCAATCACAAAAGGATCAACACCGAGAATTTGAAAATGTTTGATGTATTTTTGAGCTACAGAACGTCGCATTTTAGGCCTGCTGCGACGTCCCGTTTTCTTGATAGGAAAATATTCGTAGGCAATTTTAGTTTTACATTCTTTTAAAAGAGTTTCTTCTTTTGGATTAAAAACAAAATCATAATACACTTTGACAGCGCTAAATTTCTCATACAACTCTACTATTTGTTCTTCAAGTTGTTCTTTATCTAGTGTTGCAATATATTTTTTTAACTCTCGCTTACTCATTATCAAAGTTTAAGATTGCAAAAGTAATTACTTTAGGAATCCGTTACATAAAATTGCTTGATAATAGCTAATTTTGTTTTTTATCATTTAAAAAAAGTATCATGCTTAAGATTTTTAAAATTACTGCACTTGTAGAAGGAATTTCTGCTTTATTGTTGTTTTTCTTTGCTATGCCCATGAAATATATGTTCAACGAGCCTATGTATGTAAAACATATAGGTATGGCGCATGGTGTTTTTTTTACTGCTTATATTGTGCTGGCAACTATATTAAAATTCAGCGAAAAATGGGATCTGAAAAAATACCTCATTATCTGCTTGGCTTCGATTCCTCCATTTGGTACTTTTTACGTTGAAAAGAAATACTTAAAAAATGTTTAAATACATTGAAACACTTTTTACTTTCCTCTACCCTATTTTTAGAAAATGGGGCTTAGGCAGTAGTGTGGCTTCGTATTTGAGTTTAGTGCTAAACCTTGCTTTTTTATACGTCATTTCTTATGCTATATATGTAGTTTTTCGATTGATTTTAGTGACAGTTTTGGCCGTCTTGGCAAAAAAAACAAATACTAAATTTGATGATTTGCTCGTTTCAAATAAAACAGCCAAGTACATCGCACATTTAATTCCACTTTTATTTATCTACAAATCCGTACCAATCATTTTAGAACGATTTGAATATTGGGAAGGTATTTTTGGGAAAGTAGTAAGCATTTACATCGTTGTTTTGGTTTTGTGGATTATCCGAACCATTTTTAACGCCCTTCGTGATTATTTAAAATTAAAACCACGTTATAGCGATAAGCCTATTGACAGTTTTATTCAGGTAATTATGATTATGCTTTGGGTTGTGGGTAGCACACTCATCATTTCTAAATTATTTGATATTGATAAAAAGGAATTGCTAACTATTTTAGGAGCTGTTTCTGCGGTGATTATTTTAATTTTCAGGGATACTATTTTGGGCTTTGTGTCAAGCGTACAAGTTTCAATTAATGATATGGTTCGTATTGGCGATTGGATTACAATGGATAAATTTGGTGCTGATGGTGATGTGATTGAAATCAATTTAGCTACTGTAAAAGTGCGAAACTTTGACAACACTATTACAACAATACCTACTTACAGTTTAAGTTCCGATTCGTTCCAAAACTGGCGAGGTATGTTGAATTCAGACGGAAGACGTATCAAAAGACATATTTTGATTAAAACGAGTAGCATTCGTTTTCTAAATGAAAATGATCTATTTGAACTAAAAAAAATACAACTCATTTCGGCATATATTGACACCAGAAATCAAGAGATCAACCGGTTCAATCAACGTAATGGCGTAGATAAATCACTTCCAATCAATGGTCGAAATTTAACCAATTTAGGAGTTTTTAGAAAATACATTACTGAATATCTTTCGCATTATCCTGGCCTAAATAAGGATATGCTATTACTTTGCAGACAGTTGCAATCTACTGCGCATGGAGTTCCTTTAGAGGTTTATGCTTTTTCACATGATAAACGATTCGAAAATTATGAGTACATCATGGCTGATATTTTTGATCATATTATTGCAGCGGCCCCTTATTTTGGCCTGGAAATTTTTGAAACTAGCTTCGATCCTCAAAAATAAACGTCTCGAAACATAATACAAGTTAGTCCTTGAACTTTCTACAATAATGCTACTTAAAGTCACTGATGAAATTGCAACAGTGAATAACTAAACAAATTATCGCAGAGCTGTAAAAGGATGTAGTGAAAATTGAGATTGGCATTTTACCTTGGCTCATCAGATCGATTCCATAGAATCATTTGCTAATCAATTATTATTTCGTCCGATGAGCAAAATTTATATTTATCATAACATACAGTAGCAAATGAATTGTTACATTTAGGAAAAAAAGAAATGACAACTAGAGATGATTTATTGTTACAATTGCGAGGAGCAACCATTGGGATTACCAATGATATTAACTCTGACGAAGAAAATTTTCAAAATCAAACACTTCGTCCTATTTTAAAAATTCAGAATGATTTGTTGTTAGCTGTTTTTTCAAATTACATCAATTCCAGTAAAATAGATTTTAATCAATTCAAGAACGAAAAGAAAATCGAATTTATTACCCAATCTCTGCAAAAGGATATTCCCTTAAGAAACAATTTTAAGGGGTTGATAATTGGATTTTTTACTCAGGAGGAGTTTGAGACCTATAAATTGAACGCCTCTAATTTAAACAAGCGTATGATGACTATGCTCATTGAAAGACTTAAAAGTCAATTGGAATATTTTGTACAGAAGAAAAAGTGAGATCGAATTGGATTAGATTAGTTAACGGTTAAAGCAAAGGAACTACATTTAAGATAGTTCCTTTTTTTGTCTAATTCCCCTCCGTTTTTAGTCATCAAGGACGTTATCACTGCTCGACAAATGTTGTTGTAGTCCATTTTAAATCCTAGAACATATACTTGATAAAATTTTTGATAAGGCAATTTTTTTGCAGCGGGTTTTAACTATTTTTTACAAATACTTCTCTTTTACAGTCAAATTGTTTGGATAACAAGTTTTTGAAAAGGTCTAAAAAAAATAGCCTCTTTTTCTTGTGTTTTTGTATCTATTAACTTCTAATGCAAATCAATGAGAGAATATGTCTTTTTAACGCAATGAAGAATTTTTTATTTTGAATCTTATTTTTTAACGAGATTTAATTTATT
>CAZMHK010000131.1:0-8742 GCA_964566045.1 uncultured Flavobacterium sp. | reverse complement strand
TCACATCCGATGTAGATGCTGGACAACTTCCGTTGGCAGCAACAGTGTAACGAATTGTTACAGAAGTATCGGCTGTAACATCAGCTGGAGTATAAGTAGATCCAGAAATAGTTCCACCGCCAGACACCACAGACCAAGTTCCGCCAGCTGGAGTAGCTGTTAGTGTTTTGGTAGTGTTCTCACAAATAGCAGTATTCGTTGTTGTGTTATTAGCTGTTCCTGCGAATGCATCAACCGTCACAACAACAGGTTTTATATCCGTACATCCTATTGCACTTGTACCTCTGATATAATAAGTTCCAGCAGTTGCAGCGGTAGGGGTTGGGTAGGCTATAGTTCCTGCTGCATCACGCCAATACGTATAACTTTGAGCAGATGAACCTGCAGTAATAGCAGGAGCCTGTAAATTAACGGTAGCTGGAGAACATACTGCAGCGGGATTGTTAATAACTAAAGAATATGAAGAACAATCTGGTTGCACAATTAAACATTGCGGCACAACATTAGTTGAAAGTCCACCTGAAGTTGTAAAATTAGCATTACTATTTGTGAAGGGACCAGGATTACCAATGCAAGAAGGATTGAGTCGCCCCGGCACATTTGTAATATCTACTGTAATTGTGGCTGTTGCACCTGCCGGTAACGTTAATCCAGAAAGAGAAACGCTTCCCGTATTTGGATTTGCAGTTACTGTTCCTAAAGTTCCACCACCGGTGTAATTAATGGTTATATTAGGAGTATTTGCCACTCTGATATTTGAAGGTAGGGTATCGACAAAACCAATTCCTGTTAGTAAAGCTGCACCACCTCCATTATTTGACACAACCCAAGTGTACGTTGCAGTTTGTCCATCTATAATTGTTGTAGGAGAAAGTGTTTTTGTAACTGTAGGGGCCGTTACATCAATGGAAATAAAGTAAGATCCTGAAACTAGTACATCTGGTACACCATTTGGATTTGATCTTTGTCTTAATCTTACATTAATTGGTGTCGTAGAATTAGGAAGAATGTTTGATGCATCAAAAATATCAGCATCGTAATCCCAAGATTCTGCCGGACCGTATATATGTCCGACACTGATAGGATTACGAGTGGTTATATTTCCTGCTATTGCAGGTCCGCCATCTGCCGAAACATTGTTTGTAGCTGCCATGGCGATACTACTATTTAAGGCATCGCTAGCTGAATTAGTTCTGGGATCTCTCAAATTAGTTAGTGTGGATGATGTAGTACCAAATTGAAGTTCATCAGGATAAGTTCTATCTCCGTATGTTCCGGTTATACCAACAACAGCGCGTACTCCTCCACTTGCAGGTACTGTCACATTGTTAACGTCAGAAGTTACAGAGGTATTGCTGAATAATTGCCAATTATCTGCTATTGTAATATTTCTTGATGGTGAATTAGGGTTACTATATACCACTATAATAGACCAGCCACCCATAGGTAAAGTAGTAGCTCCCGGGGAACTAGGATCAGCGACAAAATATCTACCTTCGGGCCCTCCACCAGCCGTGCTTACAAATCCGTCTGCTGGCATTAGTGCGGTAATATCCCATATGGTTTGACGGTACAATGTACCCGTTGTTCTCGAGCTAATGTCTGTATTTAAATCTAATGTAGTGTATGCTGTTGCTCCAGGCACTCTTAGTTTTACTGATGATAAAGCTCTGGCTGAATTTCTTTGTTCAGCGCATAAATAGGCTCTTTCAATTCTAGAACCAGCAGGTAAAATTAAATCAGAACTCGTTGAAAGCGTTGTTGTAGGATCATCGTCGATATCAGGAGTAAGTCTTAAATCATCTCTTGGAGTGGTTGTATTTGTTGAAACTTGGGTGCTGTAATACCACGAGTTACCAAACAATGTTGCACCTCCTTTAATGACACCTTGATAACGAGTTGTTGTTTGTCCAAAAGCATCACCTATTGTAAATGCAAGGACAAAAAAAAGAAAAAACTTAAGTAAAGAAACTTTATTTTTTGTGAAAGAAGTAAAATAATTGTTTTCCATATTTTGATATTCTTATATTTTTTTGGTCAAATCATTTGACCTCTATTTTATATTTAAAAGCGCATTCTTTTTTCATTGATCTGCGCGTAAATAGCAATTTATAATTTGTTTGCAAAGATAATTATTATTACACCACCGCAAATATTACTCTACAAAACACTTAAATAGACGATAACTGACCTATTTTTAGTCATAATTAGCGTTATTGTTACGGAATAATAATTGAATTTTGTGTAAATCTGTTAAAATGACTATAGATACTTTTTTTGTTTCTTGTCTTAACTTTTTTGCTGAAAACATTTTAGTTAAAGTTAGTAAATAAAAAACTATTAATAAGGTGTTAAATTGTGTATTTTCGTTTAATTCAAAATATCGTATGTCTCTTTTGCTGTAAATACGTTTATTGTGAAGTAAAAGTTTTGTAACTTTAAATTATTCCTAGTATCAATAAACGTTTAACTTTTGCCAATGAAAAACTTATTTCTAATTCGTCATGCCAAATCGAGTTGGGAAGTTCCAATGCAAGATTTTGACCGAGGGTTAACGTGTCAAGGTATCAATGATGCTCATCTAATAGCGCTTCACGTAAAGGATCTGTTGCCAAAATCATATACGATTTGGTGTAGTGCAGCCAAGAGAACTAGTAGCACGGCGTTAATTTTTGCGCAAAATATTGGCTTTCCTCTTGACAGTATCATTTACAAACACGACCTTTATGCTTTTGAATCCAAGCAGCTGGAAAAAGTTATAAGAAGTTGCCCAAATACTATTGATAATTTAATCGTTTTCGGACATAATAATGCCTTAACTGATTTTGTAAATAAATTTGGATCTGTACCTGTGGGTAATGTATCCACTTCAGGTTTTGTGGCAATGCAATTTGAAAGTGAAGATTGGAATTTTAATAAAAAAGGTAAAACAATAAAGGTTCTATTTCCCAAAGATTTAAAATGAATAAAGCAGTTGCATACAAATATATTGATCGAGAAAAAAGTTGGTTAGCATTTAACGCTCGCGTATTGCAGGAGGCGGGAGATTCATCCGTTCCTTTGCTCGATCGACTTCGGTTTTTAGGTATATTTTCGAATAATTTAGACGAATTTTTTAGAGTTCGTTTTGCCGCAATCAGGCGTTTGAGTTTAACTGGAATTACTGGCGAAAAATATCTTGGTGGAATCTCCGCACAACAATTAGTGAAGGATATTACCAAAATTGTAATTCAGCAACAATCCGAAAGTTTACGAATTCTGAATATCATCGAAAGTGAATTGGAAACTAAAAACATTTTCATCATTACGGAGGCTGATATTAATGCCGAGCAAGAACTTTTTTTGAAAGATTTTTTTATTCAAAAAGTCAGTCCCGAGTTGGTTACAATTATTCTTAACGATTTGGCTGAGTTTCCTGTTTTAAAAGATACTTCTGGTTACTTGGCTGTAAAATTGGTGATGAATCATACCGCTGAAGTGCGTTACGCTGTGATCGAAATTCCAACTACTATAAATCGTTTTGTGGTATTGCCTACAGTAAATGAAAAACAGTATATTATTTTGCTTGATGATGTAATCCGTCATAATCTTAGCAATATTTTTAATATTTTCGACTACGAAAGTGTTTCTGCACACATGATAAAAATTACTAGAGATGCGCAATTAGATATCGATAGTGATTTAAGTAAAAGTATGATTGAAAAAATCACGCTTAGTGTTAAAGACCGACGTATTGGTGAGCCGGTTCGTTTTATTTACGATCAATTGATTGAGCAAGACACATTGAATTTCTTTTTGGATAAAATGAAAATCGTATCTACCGATAGTATCATTCCCGGCGGAAGGTATCATAATAGGAGAGATTATATGAATTTCCCAAATTTAGGCAGACAAGATTTGCTCTATCAAACCAACGATCCGTTGCCAATTCCTGGTCTGAGTTTAGAAGGAAGTATGCTCGAAAAAATTAGCGAACGTGACTATTTGCTTCATGCTCCTTACCAGTCATTTTCATACTTGACTAAGTTTTTGCGCGAAGCGGCGTTAGACCCAAAAGTAATTTCAATTAAAATTACATTATACCGTTTAGCTAAGAATTCGCAAATCATCAGTTCATTGATTAATGCTGCTAAAAATGGTAAGAAAGTTACTGTTCAAATAGAATTACAAGCCCGCTTTGACGAAGCTTCAAATATTTCGTATGCAGAGCAAATGCAGCTCGAAGGTATTGAACTTATTTTTGGTATCAAAGGACTGAAAGTACACAGTAAAATATGTGTTATCGAACGAGTAGAAAATCTCAAAATCAAACGTTACGGATTTATCTCGACAGGTAACTTTAATGAGTCAACTGCCAAGATTTATACTGATGTAACCCTTTTTACAAGTCATCAACAAATTCTCAAAGACATCATGCGTATTTTTGAGTTTTTTGACATCAATTATCGCGTGCATCGCTACAAGCATTTGATCGTTTCGCCACATTACACTAGAACACGATTTATTAAATTAATTGATCGTGAAATTATACACGCATTAGCGGGAAGAAAAACACATATTAAGTTAAAAATGAATAGTTTATCTGATTTAGAAATGATCGATAAATTGTACGAAGCGAGTAGAGCAGGCGTGAAAATTCAGCTTGAAATTAGAGGTATTTGTTCCTTGATTCCGGGCATCGCAGGTATGAGTGAAAACATCGAAGCTATTAGTATTGTTGATAATTATTTGGAGCATTCTAGAGTGTATATTTTTGGCAATGCAGGGCAAACAGAAGTGTACATTTCTTCGGCCGATTTTATGACTCGAAATTTAGATGGCCGTGTAGAAGTTACGTGTCCTATTTACGATCAAAACATTAAAAATGAATTGATTGCAAATTTTGATATCGCTTGGAAAGGAAATGTAAAAGCTCGTTTTCATTCGTATAAATTAGATAATAAATACCGAGCACGCAATCATAATCCTATTTTTAGAGCACAATTAGAAACGTACAAATATTACCAAAAAAAATTAGATGAACTTGCTCATAACGAAGAATTGGCACAAAATTAGCGAGTCTTTTTTGTGTCCGATTTTTATGAAAAAAACAGTGTAATTGCAAAGAAAAAATAGCAGTAAAAAATGATTAAAATTAAAAAGTATGCAGCAATAGATATTGGCTCAAATGCCATGCGATTGCTGATTGCAAACATTGTAGAGCAAGACGGTAAAGAACCACAATTTAATAAAAGTTCCCTTGTACGTGTGCCCATTCGTTTGGGTCAGGATGCCTTTACAGTAGGTGAAATTTCGCCTGAAAATATTGACCGCATGTGCGATGCTATGAAGGCATTCAACTTGCTTATGAAAGTTCATAAAGTAGAGCGTTATATGGCTTTTGCAACCTCTGCCATGCGCGAAGCTTACAATGCCAAAGAAGTGGTGGCGATCATTAAGAAAAAGGCCGATATTAGGATTGAAATTATTGATGGAAAAAAGGAAGCAGCAATTATTGCTTCAACAGATTTGCATCATTTGCTAAAAACAGATCAAACCTATTTGTTTGTTGATGTAGGTGGCGGAAGTACCGAATTCACTCTATTTTCGAATGGTAAAATGATTAATTCGAGATCATTCAAAGCAGGAACGGTACGCTTGTTAAATAATATGGTTTGCGATGTGGTTTCGGACGAAATTGAAAAATGGATCAAAATCAACACGCAAGATTACGAAGAGGTAACTTTAATTGGTTCCGGTGGAAACATCAATAAGTTGTTTAAAATGTCTGGTAAACCGCAAGAAAAGCCACTTTCGTACATTTACATCAACTCTCAATATGCGTTTTTGAACTCCTTGTCGTATGAGCAAAGAGTTGCAGAATTGGGTTTAAATCCGGATCGTGCTGATGTAATTATTCCGGCCACTCGAATATATCTGAATGCCATGAAATGGAGTGGCGCCCGACAGATTTATGTGCCAAAAATTGGTCTTTCTGACGGAATTGTAAAAGCCATGTACTTTGGTAAAATATAAATTAAGCATCTAAATCCAATCCGAATGTTGTCCGTAAAAGCTCAATGTTTGGATTGATTTCTAAAAAGCGGTTGTAGCGATCTTGATCTGTGAAACTGCGTTTGTGCTCTATAGTCTCATTTACTATCACCTCAATAGTAATATCGTGATTGTGTAAATGACCACGCAAATAACCTAACAATCCAATCAATTCTCTTTCAAAATCTAACTTTGAACCCTCATTAGGAAGTTCAATAGTAATGGCGGTTCCGTTTAGTTTTGGATCGTTAATCAAAAGGAGCGACTCCATTATTTTAAAACCTTTTTCTCCTAAGCGTTGTGCATATTTATTCCAATACAAGAGCATTTCAGTCTCGGTAAAAGGTTCTGTAGGTAAGTGCAATACTTCTTTTACAATGCCTTTGGTGCTTTCCTCTAATGCTTTTTTGGCTCTAATACTAGCGAGTGAAAATGCAGATACTTTCCCCTCTGTTGGTCCAGATGCTGTGGGTGCTGCAATAGGATTTGGCTTCGTTTCAACGGGTGCCAATGGTTTTGGTTGTTCAATTGTAGTTGTCGTAGTTACGTTTACTGCTTCGGCTGTTTTAGCGGAAGTAGTTGTGTTAGAACTATTATCAACTATAGAATAATCCGATTTACGGAAATATGTGGGTGGAATTATAAATTGCTCAACTTTTTTTTTTCTCCATCAAAAGTGATAGAGGCCAATTGCATTAAACAAAGTTCGACTAAGAGTCGCTGGTTTTGACTGACTTTGTATTTTAAATCACAATCGTTTGCAATTTCAATTCCTTGTAGTAAAAAATCTTGACTGCATTTTTGTGATTGCGTTGCATACATTTGCTGTGCTGCTTCGCCAACTTCTAAAAGCGTTAAAGTAGCAGGGTTTTTTGATACCAATAAATCTCTAAAATGTGTAGCTAAGCCCGACACAAAATGATGTGCATCAAAACCTTTGGCTAAAATTTCATTAAAGGCGATTAATAGGTCTGGAATTTTATTTTCCAGAATCAAATCGGTAACATTGATGTAGGTTTCGTAATCTAAAACATTTAAGTTTTCGGTTACCGCTTGTCGTGTTAAGTTTTTACCACAAAACGATACCACACGATCAAATATAGATAGTGCATCACGCATGGCGCCATCAGCCTTTTGCGCAATGATATGCAGTGCATCGTCTTCAAAAACGACACCTTGACTAGTTGCAACTTCAGCTAAGTGCTCTTTAGCGTCTTTTACGGTAATACGTTTGAAGTCGAATATTTGACAACGAGAAAGTATCGTTGGGATGATTTTGTGTTTTTCGGTCGTGGCCAAAATAAAAATGGCGTGCTTAGGCGGTTCTTCTAATGTTTTCAAGAAAGCATTAAAAGCGGCCGATGACAACATGTGCACCTCATCAATAATATATACTTTGTATTGCCCTGTTTGTGGTGGGATTCTAACTTGGTCAATTAAATTACGAATGTCATCAACAGAGTTGTTTGAGGCGGCATCAAGTTCAAAAACGTTGAAAGCAAAATCTTCATTTGGGTCATCGTAACCGGGTTGATTGATTTTGCGAGCTAAGATTCTAGCACAAGTGGTTTTTCCAACTCCACGTGGTCCCGTAAACAATAGTGCGGAAGCCAAGTGATTGCTTTCTATGGCGTTCAATAAAGTATTGGTAATGGCTTTTTGCCCTACAACATCTTTAAATGTTTGCGGGCGGTATTTACGTGCCGATACTACAAATTGCTCCATAAAAATCTATAATTAACGTGAGCAAATATAGGGTTTTTGTTGATTTGTTTAATCGCTAATTTGTTTATTTGCAGAAAATCTTTTCCTTAATAATATCAAAATTATAAGTGAAAGCAATAGCCCATTAATAATCAAAGAAATGGTTAAAGCTTTATCATAAAATGAGTTTTTCTGATTTTTAGAAATTTTATTTTGAGATAATTTATAAGTCCTTAATTGTTCTAATTGGTAGATAAAACTTCTCAAAGTTTCTGTTTTGAATTTCAATTCGTGAATTTTTAACTCCGTTTCCGTAGGATCAATGATTTTTCCATATTTATTGCGTTTAAATTCTGGAGGAGGAGGCCAGCTTGGACCAAAATCTTGAGACTGTGTTGGCGAACACATGCTTAAAGACAATTTGTTATCTCTACTGATGTTGCCGTAGACAATCCATAAGCCTTTTTTATCTGGAAATAATCCGCAATCACTTCCTCCAGATACACCTTGAATAGTCTTTGATATAAAAATTCCTTTGAAAAGTTCTATGATTTTAAAGCTATAAGTTTGATTAATAGTGTCACGTTTTATTAGTTCACCGTAGAATACGATATCATATTTATTCAAACCATATTCAACTACTTTTTCTTTGTCAACTTCAATACATTTACAAGCAAATGAATTGTTGATTTTAAACAAAAATATAATTATCAGGAATAAATTGCGGAGTTTCATTGGTAAAAAATTAAAGCTTAAGTATAAGCTTTTTTGGTGTAAAAAATATTATTCCGATGTCGTTTTTGATTGTTTGACATTGTTTTCAAATTTTGTAAAAAAAATTAGAGATTTTATATTGAAGAAGGCACTACTTTTTAATTAAATTTCCTAGCCCAGATAGTAGTAAAAATCCTTATGCTGCAATCCCGACACCTCGGGATGGCGCATAAGATTGTAGCGGATAGCTGGATAAAGCTCCTGAAAAAAAAAGTATTTTAAGGGAATGAA
>CAZMHK010000130.1:0-8811 GCA_964566045.1 uncultured Flavobacterium sp. | reverse complement strand
ACCGCTCTTACATGGATGAAAACCATGCGTCCTAACCGATAGACGAACGGGCCTTGCTTCTCTAATGCGGATGCAAAAATACAACTATTTTTAGAACGCACAATAGGTTCTGCATTTTTTTTTATTTTTTTTTAATAAGCCTTTGCAAAGAGCACTCTTCCCGCTGATGGCGCGCCTGTAAGCACACAAACACCTGCTTCTTTTTCTTGATCAAGAGGCACACATCTGATAGTTGCTTTTGTCAAGTCTTTGATTCTTTCTTCTGTTGCAGCAGTACCATCCCAATGTGCTGATACAAAACCACCTTTGTTCTCTAAAACTTCCTTAAAATCGTCAAAATTTGACACTTTAGTAATGTGAGCATTCCTATACTCTAACGCTTTATTAAACAAATCAGCTTGAATTTGAGCCAATAAATCTTGAATATACCCTTCAATTCCTTCGCTTGGCACAACCGTTTTCGTAAGCGTATCACGACGCGCCACTTCAAAAGTTCCATTCTCAAGATCTTTTGGACCTACTGCAATTCGCACAGGAACCCCTTTTAATTCCCATTCAGCAAATTTGAAACCTGGCTTTTGAGTGGTTCTATCATCAAATTTGACAGTAATATTTAATTTTCGCAATGCCAAAACTAATCCATTAACGGCGTCTTTAATTGTAGTTAATTGTTCATCACTTTTATATATTGGAACAATCACTACTTGAATTGGCGCTAAACTTGGCGGCAAAACCAATCCTTGATCATCAGAGTGCGTCATAACTAGCGCCCCCATCAATCGCGTAGAAACTCCCCATGAAGTACCCCAAACATATTCTTGTTTTCCTTCAGCAGTGGCAAATTTTACATCAAATGCTTTTGCAAAATTTTGCCCTAAAAAGTGCGAAGTTCCAGCTTGTAAGGCTTTACCATCTTGCATTAAAGCCTCAATACAATAAGTTTCTTCCGCTCCTGCAAATCGCTCTGTTTCTGTCTTAACTCCTTTTACAACCGGAATAGCCATAAACCCTTCTACAAAATCAGCATACACATTCATCATTTTTTCTGACTCTTCAACGGCCTCAACTCTTGTTGCATGTGCCGTATGACCTTCTTGCCACAAAAACTCTGCTGTTCTTAAAAATAAACGTGTTCTCATTTCCCAACGAACCACATTGGCCCATTGATTTATTAAAAGTGGTAAATCTCTATACGATTGCACCCAACCTTTATAGGTAGACCAAATAATTGCTTCACTAGTAGGTCTAACGATTAACTCTTCCTCTAGTTTAGCATTAGGATCCACAATAAGCTTCCCTGGTTTATCAGGATCATTTTTCAATCTGTAATGCGTAACAACTGCACATTCCTTAGCAAAACCTTCGGCATTTTTTTCTTCTGCTTCAAACATGCTTTTAGGCACAAACAACGGGAAATATGCATTTTGATGCCCTGTTTCTTTGAACATACGGTCCAATTCAGCTTGCATTTTTTCCCATATTGCATAACCATAGGGCTTAATCACCATACATCCTCTTACACCTGAATTTTCGGCTAAATCAGCTTTTACAACCAATTCATTATACCATTTCGAATAATCTTCCGCTCTTGTAGTTATGTTCTTACTCATACTGAATAGTTTGGCACAAATATTGCTCTGTTAATTTAAAATAAATAGTTCAGCAAAACTAACTATTTTTGTAATGTGCAACAATAAAATCTCCAGATATATGAAAACTAGTACTCTCACTTTAAAAAATCGCACACTACTCGCCTCTGTCGGGATATGGTGCCTTTTATTCACTTCATGTGGATCTTATCAGAATAGCTCCTACTACGACTCAGATGGCATTTACGGAGCAACCGCCCAAAGAGCACCTGAAACTCGCGTAGAAACTACAACAGCTGCAAACACCAATAGCCCATACGCTAGTTACTTTAACTCACTGCAAAACAACGAGCAAAACACAGAGATCTTTACAGATGTTAATAGCTACAATTCTTATGACACTGAAAACGACTCAATCAACCGAGACAGTGGATATCCTGGCTGGGGAAGCAATCCACAATCCGTAAGTTTAAATATTTACAATGACAATTGGGGCTGGAACGGCGGATTTGGTTGGAACAACTGGGGTTGGAATAATGGTTTTGGATGGGGAGGCTATCCAGGATGGGGATGGAACAATTGGGGATGGAATAACTGGGGATGGAACACCGGTTTCGGCTGGGGCGGATACAATGCTTGGGGATGGAACAACTGGGGATGGAACAACTGGGGATGGAATGGCGGCTTTGGATGGAACAATTGGCATGGCAATAACTGGGGCTACAACAACTACAACGGTAGAGTATACACCACTAATGCTGGCAGAAGGGGTTCTTACAGTACTCGAACTATAAATGGAAACAGAAATGTAAATGCCTATGATCGCAACTCTAACTTAACAACAGGCAGAAGAGGCAGTGATACCTATTACAGTAGAAACAATACCAATTTCAACAGAGGCTCTGGAACAAGATTTAGCAGAAGCAGTGAAACGACAAATCAAAGTCAACGCAGTGGAACAAGCACTAACCGAAGAGGCTCCTATAGCACTCAAAATGAAAACAATAGCAGAAGCTACACACCAAGCAGAAGCGAAAACAGCAGTCGCTCGTACACCCCTAGTTCAAGCTCTTCAAGAAGCAGCGGTGGAAGTTTTGGTGGAGGTGGCGGAAGCCGAGGTTCATCAGGTGGTGGCGGACGAGGCGGACGTGGTTAAATAAGTTTTAAAAAAATAGAAAAATACTAATTTAGTATACAAATGAAAAAATATCTTTTATTAGCAGCAGTAGGCCTAAGCATTACAACTCTTCAAGCTCAAGAAGTCTCTGATGCGTTGCGCTACTCACAAGATAACCTCACTGGAACTGCACGTTTTAGAGCACTAAGCGGAGCATTTGGTGCACTTGGAGGTGACTTATCCTCACTAAATGTGAATCCTGCTGGTTCAGCAATATTTGCAAACAATCAAATGACGGTTTCACTCAGTAACTTTGGTACGAAAAATAATTCTAATTATTTTGGACAAATTAGCACTGAGAAAAACAATACATTCGACATCAATCAAGCAGGTGCTGTGTTTGTTTTTGACAATAATTCAAATTCGAACTGGAGAAAAATAGCTCTTGCTGTCAATTACGAAAACACGAATAATTTTGATAACGGTGTGTTTTCTGCCGGAACAAACCCTACCAACTCAATTGATCGCTACTTCCTTGCCTATGCCAACAGAGGTAACAATGGAGCTCCTGTACCTCAACAATTTGTTAATCGTGAGCCAGGCGAATCAATAACTGATTTGTATTCTTTTTTAGGAAGTAATTTACCAAGTAATCAGTTCCCAGGACTGAGCGGATTTGATGCACAACAAGCTTTTTTAGGATATCAAAGCTTTTTATTGGAAGCTGTAGATGCTAACAATCCTAATTCGGCTTACTTTTCAACTGTTCCTGGAGGCGGAAATTACTTTCAAACCAATGAAGTTTACAGCACGGGCTACAACGGAAAATTATCTTTCAACCTCTCAAGTTCTTACAAGGATAAACTATATATTGGTTTAAATTTGAACTCCCATTTTACAGATTACTCGAGAACATCATCGTTCACAGAAAGAAACAATGCTCCTTTAACAAGCGACTACACTGTTTCTCGACTCAGATTTAACAATGACCTTAACACTTACGGCACGGGATTTTCTTTTCAATTGGGTTCTATTGCAAAATTAAGCAACGAGATCAGAGTAGGTTTAGCTTATGAATCATCAACTTGGTACAACCTAACAGATGAACTCTCACAAAGCCTATCTGTGGTAAGTGCTAATACCGCAGAAGAACTACCCGCAGAAGATATAGCACCACAAGTTGTTAATGTATATGCGCCTTACAAGTTACAAACTCCAAGTAAATTGACAGGAAGTTTTGCGTATGTATTTGGCAAAAAAGGACTTATTAGCGTTGACTATGCTGTAAAAAACTACGCCAATACCCAATTTAAGCCAACTAACGATTTCTTTTTTAACTCACTCAATAATGAAATGAATCGAACCTTAGACAATAGCAGCGAAGTACGTATTGGTGGAGAATATAAAATTGAACGATTGAGCTTAAGGGGCGGATATCGTTACGAACAAAGTCCTTACGCTGACAACACAACCATTGGCAATCTGAATGGGTTTTCAGGTGGCTTAGGGTATAATTTTGGTTCAACAAAGCTGGATTTAGCCTATGCTTACGCGAAAAGAAATTTACAGCAGCAATTTTTCAGTAATGGTTTTACAGATGGGTCCAATATTGACGCTATAAACAGCACCGTTACTTTGACTTTATTGTTTGAATTGTAAACAAAGCTAGAATAATACTTGATCCGTTTCATTAAGTTGAAACGGATTTTTTTTGACAAAATAAAATCATGACCCTAATTTACCTTGACAAATTATCTCAACGATTACTGACAAAAGACTAGGTAAAACAATTTGACAACTGGAAAAATCAAGAAAAATCTTCTCTTAAAACAGTACTTTTTAGACTAACAGATATTGTTTAACTATTTTTCTCAAAATTAATATCTCTAAACTATAATAATCATAACAAAACAGGCCCGTAAAGCTTAAAAACCAGCCAAAAAATGGCGGTTTGAATAAAAAAGTGTAATTTTGCCAAATTCCTAAAATATCAGGATTCTAATGTTATGAGAACGAAATCTTTAAAAAAGAACAAAATAAACGTAATTACCCTTGGGTGTTCAAAAAATGTGTACGACAGTGAGGTCCTTATGGGGCAACTTAGAGCTAATGGCAAAGAGGTAACACATGAAGCCGCAGCAACTGACGAGGGTAACATTATTGTGATCAATACTTGTGGTTTTATTGACAATGCAAAAGCTGAATCAGTTAACATGATTCTAGAATATGCCGATAAAAAAGAAAGAGGATTAGTTGACAAAGTTTTCGTTACCGGTTGTTTATCTGAAAGATATAGACCAGATCTTGAAAAAGAAATTCCTAACGTTGATCAATTTTTTGGAACTACAGAGCTGCCTCAGTTACTTAAAGCGCTTGGTGCTGATTATAAGCATGAACTACTTGGTGAACGCTTAACTACAACTCCAAAAAATTATGCTTACCTAAAAATCTCTGAAGGTTGCGACAGACCTTGCAGTTTTTGTGCAATTCCGCTAATGCGAGGGAAAAACGTTTCTCAAACTATTGAAAAATTAGTCAAAGAAGCAGAAGGTTTAGCAAGGGATGGCGTAAAAGAGCTGATTCTAATTGCACAAGATTTAACTTATTATGGATTAGACTTATATAAGAAAAGAGCGCTAGGTGAATTACTAGAAGCTTTAGTAACAGTAGAGGGCATAGAATGGATTCGTTTGCATTATGCATTCCCTACGGGTTTCCCGATGGACGTGCTTGAAATCATGAAACGCGAACCAAAAATCTGTAATTACATTGATATTCCTTTGCAGCATATTGCTGATTCTGTTTTAAAATCAATGCGAAGAGGAACAACTAAAGAAAAAACTACAAAGTTATTAAAAGATTTTCGCGCAGCTGTACCAGGAATGGCCATCAGAACAACACTGATTGTGGGTTATCCAGGCGAAACTCAAGAAGATTTCAATACATTAAAAGAATTTGTTCAAGAAATGAAGTTTGATAGAATGGGTTGTTTTGCCTATTCACATGAAGAAAACACACATGCGTATTTGCTTGAAGATGATGTTCCGGATCAGGTAAAACAAGATCGCGCCAATGAAATCATGGAACTACAATCACAAATTTCTTGGGACTTAAACCAAGAAAAAATTGGGCAAACTTTTAAATGTATTATTGACAGAAAAGAAGGAGCACATTTTGTAGGTCGCACAGAATTTGATAGTCCTGACGTAGATAACGAAGTATTAATAGACGCTTCTAAACACTATCTTAAAACGGGAGAATTTGCGTTTATCAAAATAACAGATGCAACAGAATTTGACTTATACGGAGAACCAGCATAAATAAAAAAGAAGTAAATCAACCACTATGAAAGCATTTTTTTACACGATCCTAGCAGTAACAAGTTTATTGTTTTGCAATGAAATCTCTGCACAGTTTGGAAACGGATTTGGAAATGGAAATGGAATGATGAACCGAAGAATGGGTAATGGTATGGATCAAACTCGACAACCTGAAAAACCTAAAGAAATCCCTGTAGAGGTCACTGTGGGGAAAATTATGGAACGGCTTACTCCAGAACTATCGCTTGACGAACTACAAAAAATTGCTATTGGAAATATACTAACTGAGAGCATCAAAACACAAGGGATGCTCATCAAAGCTGAAGTATCACAAGAAGAAAAGATGAACAACATCAAAGTACTCTCAGAAACAACGGATAAAAAAATATTAGATTTATTGAATCCCGCTCAAAAAGAAAAATTTACAGCGATGAACAATGAAGCTAAGAACCCAAAAAAAACTAAAAACAAAAAGAAAAAAGAATAACATTTAATTCTAGAAAGAAAACAGTGGATCAACATAACTTCAAAATTTTTGTTTTTTATTTTTTGGCAGCCGTAATTACCTTTTCGTGTGCACCAAAAAAATTCGCAGCAAGTGAAAAACAATACAACGCATCACTTACAGCATTAAAAGAAACTATATCAAGCAAAGAGCCGCAAACCTTAACAGTTTTACCCAATATAGAAATCCCTGTAGACACACTTTACACCCAACAATTACATACCTACAAGGACACACTATTTAAAATGAAGACTGCTGATTTACAAAACGGAATTAGCACACAGTGGATTAGTACAGTAAATTTTAACCTTCGAAAGCCGAATTACGTTATCTTACATCATACTGCTCAAGACTCATTACAGCAAACTATAAATACCTTTACAAAAACAAAAACGCAAGTCAGCGCTCATTATGTAATAGCTGAAGATGGAAAAGTAGTACAAATGCTTAATGATTACCTGAGAGCGTGGCACGCTGGCAATAGTAGCTGGGGCAAAAACACCGATCTTAACTCTTGTTCGATCGGAATTGAATTGGACAACAATGGTACAGAACCCTTCTCAGAATTACAAATAAATAGTTTGCTTGCTTTACTAACAAAATTAAAGAAAGACTATAATATTCCACAACAAAATTTCATTGGCCATGCGGATATTGCACCGTCAAGAAAAAAGGACCCTAGTGCACTATTCCCTTGGAAAACTTTGGCAGAAAAAGGTTTTGGCTTTTGGCCTGATGAGTTTTTAATGACGGCTCCATCTGATTTTAATCCTGCTTTGGGATTACGAATTATTGGGTATGACATTAAAAATTTACCCGCTGCAATAACAGCTTTTAAACTGCACTACATGCAAAATGAAGTAAATGCAGTTTTAGACCCCAAAACCGTAAATACAATTTATTCTATCTATTTACAGCAGTAAAAAAAAACTGTCAAGAAAACCAGTCCCTTGACAGCAAAAAAAAAAATTAGATTAATTTAAAATGTATAGGTAGTTGCTAGTAAAGCGTAGGCAGTTAACCCTTTAGGTGCGGCTGCGCTGTTAGTAAAGATATCCTCAGATGCTGCATCGACTCTGATTTCTGGAATAATTGTCATATTTCCCACTTTATAGTTTAAAGATAGCGTATTACCAACAACAGAAGAACCTCTAAGCTGTCCTAATGAAGCCGTTGCATCTTTAGCATCAAAATATTCTAAACGATAAGCTAAACTTAAGGACTCTTTAACAGAAACTGAAGCATAGCCTACTAATGAAAACCACTCTCCGTCTAAGTCACTATCGACATCATCTTTGGTTAAGGCATAAGTTCCGTTAAAACCAAGCGAAAAAGAATCACTTATTTTTTTTGTACCCACAAAATCAAATTGGGTTTTATTATCTGTTGAGGAGGGATTACTGCTGCCTGATGTGACATTAAAAAAAGCACTGCCCGTATCACCAGCATAAGCAAATTGACCAATGAAGGTTTTTTGAGAGGATCCTGCTTCTATCGCCGTTTTAAAATCAGTCGGATTAGATACTCCTGCCATAAAGCTAAATTTACCGCTAGTATATTGCGCTTTCACACCTGTATTAAAGAAGGGACCATAAGTAAAAGCATAAGACATGCTATAATTTTTATTGTCAACAGCATCAAGTAACTCATAGCCAACATGAGTCCCAAAACTACCTGCAATCACTTTAAACTTATCTGAAAACTCGTAAGTAAAGTTTAATTGCTTGATCATAAAACTTGTTGCCTCGTCATTGTATGTAAACTGTGCTGCTCTATTTCCAAATCCTAAATCAACAAACACAGACGCTTTACCCATTTTATGGGATGCTTCAATTGAGGCCATGCCTAACTCGAATGAGTTATGTGAATTAGTAAAACTTGTTAAACTATTGTCAACTTTGGCAAAATCATATTTATAATAGGCATCAGCAGAACCAGCAAAAGTAGTTGCAGGGGGTGCGGCTGTTTCTTGTGCAAAGGAAATTCCACATATCATTAATGAAGCAATAATAGCAATTTGTTTTTTCATTTTTAGATGGTTTTAGTTAGTAATCAAGATTGGTAATCTTATAGATTTATTACTGCTATCACTGTCGCGAACCAATAGCAAAAAAGTATAAAAAGAAAATAGTTCGATGCTATCTCCTTGTGTTTTACGCTTTTATTTGAAGCGAATTTATTAACTTTTATTGATCAATAATTAAGAAATGAAAGTTATTTCAAGGCGACAATAGCAGAATTATGAAATTTAAAAAATGACTTAAAATAAATACATAATCA
>CAZMHK010000129.1:0-8910 GCA_964566045.1 uncultured Flavobacterium sp. | reverse complement strand
ATAAACCCCAGTTGTAATAACTACCTTTTCATTTAATTTAAATAATTTTTGGGAAAAAACTAATGAAGTTGTTTCAGGTGCATGAATATGTGTTATGTCATTTAAAAATTGATTTTTAATTTTATTTTTCTTTAATGGAAATAATAATTTTAGAAATGGTGGAAACTTATCAATAAAAACTGGAGCATAACTATAATCATTCCAATGGTATATAGTTGAATACTTTTCTAATTCAGAATATAGTTCTTTATTAAAATTATTGGCATAAAAAATCACATTTACTTTAATGTTCTTTTTATGAAAACATTTTACTAATCTTACAAAAAAAGTTTCAATTCCTCCTATCGGTAAACAACTATAAACTAATAGAATATTCATTTAAATTGCATTAAAAGCATTTAGAACTACATTTATATCTAATTCATAAAATAAAGGCAAGCGTATTAAACAATCCGAGAAATGATCAGAATTATTCAATTCTCTACTATCATGTTTTTCATGATAAAACGGACTTTTGTGCAAGCTTAGATAATGAAAAACGGCATGTACATTACTTTCCTTTAATTTTGAAATTATTTGAGAACGTTGTTCTATACTTTTACAAATTAAATAAAACATATGGCCATTATTGGTTGCATAATTAAACACTTCGGGCAACTGAATTTCATTAGCTTCAGCCCAAGTTTTTAATGCACTATTGTAAGTTTCCCAATGTTGTTTTCTAACTTGTTGTATGTTTTCTAAATTTTCAAGTTGTGCCCATAAAAAACTAGAAATTAATTCTGAAGGCAAAAACGAACTTCCCATATCTACCCAACCGTACTTATCAACTTCACCTCTAAAAAAAGCAGAACGGTTGGTTCCTTTCTCCCAAATTATTTCAGCACGATCTGCAAATTGCATGTCGTTTATAGTTAACATTCCTCCTTCACCCGAAATAATATTCTTAGTCTCATGAAAAGAGAATGCCGCCAAATGTCCTATACTCCCCAGAGCTCTTTTTACGCCATCTCTGCCGGTGTAAAAACTGTCAACCGCTTGAGCTGCATCTTCCACAACAAACAGATTGTATTTTGTAGCTAAATCCATTATTAAATCCATATCACATGCAACTCCTGCATAATGAACTGGAACAATCGCTTTTGTTTTGTCTGTTATTAAAGCTTCAATACTGCTACAGTCCATATTTGGATGGTTTGGCAAACTATCTGCAAATATAATTTTTGCACCACGCAATACAAATGCGTTTGCTGTAGACACAAATGTGTAAGATGGCATAATCACCTCATCTCCTTCTTTAAGATTTATCAAAATAGCCGCCATTTCTAAAGCATCGGTGCAAGATGTCGTTAGCAAACATTTACCAAAACCATATTTTTCTTTAAAATAATTTTGACATAATTGCGTGTATTTTCCGTTTCCAGATAGTTTGCCAGTTGAAACCGCATCGTATAAATAATGTGATTCTTTACCTGATAAGTATGGTTTGTTAAATGGTATCATATTTTATTTTATAAATCGTTGAGGATTACCAACATATAATCCTTTTTTTTCTATGTTTTTAATTACAACTGTACCGCCACCTAATCGGGTTTTGGATACAATTGAAATATTATCAATAATTGTCGCATTAATACCTAAAATGCACATTTCATTTATTTCAACAAAACCTGCAATAGAAACACTTGGTGATAAAAAACAATGTCTTCCTACTTTTGTATCATGTGCAATGGTACAAGATAGATTTACAATAGTATTATTATCAATGATTGTGTGTGCATCTATACAGCAATATGGATATATAACGCATCCTTCACTAATTAATGCTGTTGAATCTATCCAAGACGATGAATGCACAATTTTGCCAAAGGGAACTTCATTACAAAGAAGTTCAAATATTTTCTTTCTAACTTCTATGTGATTATAACCAATACCAATTACAATTTCATCAAATTTTTTTTTTTCAAATAAAGAAATAACATCACTTGTTTTCCCTAATATTTTAAAACCTTTTATTACTTTTTGAGTTGTAAAATCATCAAAAAAAACAACATCTTTATAATGATTATCAGAAATAGCATAATGTGCAATTTGCTGACCTAATTGGCCTGAACCTATAATAGCTAGTGTTTTTTTCATAGAATATCAAGCTTTTTATCTGACTTGTAGATTAAATATCCTGATCTGTCATTACTATTATTGACAAATTTAAAATCACGATTTAAAATCTCTTTTCGAACCTCAAACTTGTGAAAATTTTCAAAATACTCCAATAAATTTTCTGTTTCTTTAGATAAAAAATAAATTCCAGAATATTTACTAAATAGAATACGCGGCTCCTCAAATTTATTAATCGCGATATTAATTGTGGCCTTCAAAAAATCATAGCCAGTTGAAAGTTGAACTAAATCCGATCCAATAAAATCTCCTCCCATTCTTGCTCCAACTTCTATAACGTAAACTTTTCCATCAGCTGTGATTTTAAATTCTGAATGACTTGCACCATATCTTATATCTAAAGCATCTAAGCATTTTATAGTTTCTACTTTAATTTTTTTTTGAAGTACTTCAGGTAATAACGAGGGCTGATGATGTGCCAATTCTACAAAGTGTGGTGATCCAGTTGTAATTTTATCGGTGATCACTATAATTTCATGATTTCCTTCCCAAGAAATGCTCTCCACACTAACTTCTACACCTTCGACATATTCTTCAATTAGCACTCCTTTGGAAAAAGATTCTTCTCTTGCATTTTTAATAGCCTCTTTTAAATCTTTTTCAAAATTAACTTTTGAAACTCCTCGACTACCTGACCTGTCAACTGGTTTAACTATCAAAGGAAAATCAAATCCTGAAATATTATAATTATCAGTGATAATCTCTGTAAATTTAGGAATGGAGCAACCAGACTGAAAGAACGCTTTTCGCATATCTAGTTTATTAGTCGAAATTAAAGCTGATTTATAACTATTCGATTTTAAATTTAATTTTTCTGCAACATAACAAATTGTCGGGACTGCCATATCGGTAGCAATTGTTGTAATACCGTCGATTCCAATTTCTCGACATTTTGCTAGAATCAAATCTTTATCTAAAATTGATATTGGATAAAAAAAATCAGCAAATTCAGAACACACGGCTCCGTCAATCCATGCAAAACAATGAGTTTCAATACCCATTTCTTTGCATTTATTTACTAAGGGTAACTGCAAATAACTCGCTCCTATAATTGCTATTTTGATCATTTTTTAAATATTCTTGACTTTAGTCTATTTTTAAATTGAATATGCACTTGCCTTCGCAAGTTAACTAACAGTGACTTTTATTAAATTACATTTTTTTAAAAATAATTTTTAACATGAAATATGTTTATCAACAATTAACTAATGCATTAAAAATTTATATTTCTGTAAAAATATCTTAATACATTGAAAAAATTTAAAAAAGTGTACATGTATTTATACATTGTTCAATTATTCTCAACTTCATATCCAAAAAAAGTAGAATTTCACTCTAATTTTTGTATTTTTTTTATTATTTTGACTACTATTTTATTACTTTTCTCAAATAATCAGCATAACCACTTTTTCCCAAATTATCAGCATGAGATTTAAATTGTTCTTTATCAATAAATCCTATGCGATAGGCAACTTCTTCAATACACGCAATTTTTAACCCTGTTCTTTTTTCAACAGCTTTCACAAACTCTGTAGCTTCTGTTAATGACTCGTGAGTACCTGTATCTAGCCAAGCGTATCCTCTACTCATAACTTGTAACTTCAAATTTTTATCCGTTAAATAATGTTGATTTATAGAAGTTATTTCTAATTCACCTCTTGAAGAAGGTTGTATATTTTTTGCAATTTGAACTACGGAGTTTGGGTAAAAATACAACCCTACGACTGCATAATTTGACTTTGGGCTTTTTGGTTTCTCTTCAATGCTTACTACAATGTTTTCCTCATCAAATTCTGCAACGCCATAACGCTCTGGATCATCTACATAATATCCAAATACAACAGCTTTATTTTCATTCTTTACCGTTTCTACTGAGTCCGCTAGTAATTTTTGAAGTCCCGCACCATAAAAGATATTATCTCCCAAGACTAAACACACATCATCACTCCCTATGAATTTTTCACCAATTATGAAAGCCTGAGCCAAACCGTCTGGTGAAGGTTGCTCAGCATAACTGATTTCAAGCCCTAACTCGTGACCATTTCCAAATAATTTAATGAAATTTGGCAAATCATGTGGCGTTGAAATTATTAAAATTTCTCTGATCCCGGACAACATCAATACTGACAAGGGATAATAAATCATCGGTTTGTCGTATATAGGTAGCAGTTGTTTAGACACTACTTTTGTTAAAGGATGTAATCGAGTTCCGGATCCGCCTGCTAATATGATTCCTTTCATAATATTTTAGTATTAGATAACATTTACTTGATTAATTGCTTTATACATTTTTCAAGACTATCTCTATAATGAGGTATGGTGATACCAAAGGTATTTTTTATTCTTGCCGTATTTAATAAAGAGTAGGCTGGTCTTTTGGCTGGTGTGGGATAGGATGCTGATGGAATTCCAAAAAGTTCACATTTTCTTCCTGCTATTTCTTTGATGGCTGTAGCAAACTCAAACCAGCTGATGATGCCTTCATTAGCATAATGATAGGTTCCTGGCTTCCATTGATCTGAATTTATAATTTTCAGTATTACTTCAGCAAGATCTTTAGCATAGGTAGGACTCCCTATTTGGTCTTGAACCACATTCAAATGATCTCGCTCTTGCATCAAGCGCAACATGGTTTTGACAAAATTAGCTCCAAATTGAGAGTATACCCAAGAAGTCCTAATAATAATCGTTTCTGGATTGGCATTTATTGCCGCAAGTTCCCCTTTTAACTTTGATTTCCCGTATTCGTTTTGCGGATTGGTCGCATCTTCTTCTTTCAAAGGAAATGTTGCTATACCCTCGAATACATAATCGGTCGAAACATGCAAAAATTGCGCCTTGTGCTGAAAACTCCATTCTGCCAAAACGCCCACGGTTAAATGGTTGATGGAGTCGGCTTTTTCGGGCTCTTGCTCCGCTTGATCAACTGCGGTATAGGCAGCGCAATTGATGATACAATCAGGCTTAATGTCTTGTAGAAATGCAAGTATACTTTCTGGCTGCTCTAAGTTTAATTGCGAACGGTCAGGGAAAATAAATTCATGTTGGAGAAAGCCCATCGCTAAAACCTTCAATTCACTACCTAGTTGTCCAGAGCCTCCTGTGATGAGTATCTTTTTCATCCTTTATTTCAAATCCTTAAAAGTACCTAAAACACGGTCTTTATCCGACACTATAACATCAGCTGCATTTACTTCCCAATTGATAGCTAAAGTTGGGTCATTGTATTGGATTCCGCTTTCGCTTTCTTTATGATAGACTTCATCTACTTTGTAAGAGACAATCGCACTGGCACTTAAGACCGAAAAACCATGCGCAAATCCCTTAGGAATAATTACTTGTTTTTTATTTTCGGCTGACAATTGAATTCTAAAATGCTGTCCATAGGTTACCGAATCTTTCCTAAGGTCTACGGCCACATCTAAAATTTCGCCTTGCAGTACTCGTACCAACTTGGCTTGCGAATAAGGTGCTTTCTGAAAGTGCAGTCCTCGAATGACGCCTTTTTTAGAAAACGATTGATTGTCTTGTATAAATGTATAAGACAATCCATTCTTCACAAACGACGCCTCACTATATGATTCAAAAAAATATCCTCTATCATCCTCAAAAATAGCTGGAGTCAGTACTAAAAGATCTTTGATGAATGTGGTTTCGACTGTCATTATATAATTACTATATACTTGATCTTGCTCTCGCAATATTATATTTTTTTTCTTCTAAACGAATCTATTTGTGATGGTTTTGCTACTTTTTCAAACTTAAAGATGCATTACGATTCGTATTGTTTTTGATAATAAGTGGCATAATTTCCAGAAGTCACGTTTTTCAGCCATTCTTCATTGGACAAATACCAATCGATAGTTCGTTCTAATCCTTGTTCAAAAGTTACGGAAGGTTTCCACCCCAACTCTGTATTTATTTTAGAGGCATCTATAGCGTAACGTAAATCATGACCTGGACGGTCTTTCACGTATGTAATCAGCTTTTCAGAAGTACCTTGTGGTCTCCCTAATTTACGATCCATTTGCTGACACAGCAGTTTCACTAAATCAATGTTCTTCCATTCGTTAAAACCTCCTATGTTGTAGGTTTCGTGATTTTTACCTTCGTGAAAAACCAAATCGATTGCTACCGCATGATCTTCCACAAAAAGCCAATCACGGGTATAATTACCATCTCCATATACAGGCAACGCTTTGTTGTTGATGATGTTGTTAATAAACAACGGAATTAATTTTTCAGGAAAATGAAATGGCCCGTAGTTGTTCGAACAATTGGTTAATACATAGGGTAATCCGTAAGTTTCACCATAGGCACGCACAAAATGATCAGAACTGGCTTTTGATGCTGAATAGGGCGAATTAGGATCATAGGCTGTAGTCTCTTTAAACAAGCCTGTTGCTCCTAAGGAACCGTAAACCTCATCGGTGCTGATGTGGTAAAAACGTTTGCCTTCGCCGTTGTGTTTCCACAATTCCTTACATGCATTTAATAGATTCATAGTACCAATTACGTTGGTTTTCACAAACGCTAATGGGTCTTTAATGGAGCGGTCCACATGAGACTCCGCTGCCAAATGGACTACCGCATCAAATTGATACTGTTGAAACAAATTATCCACAAAAGTAGCATCTACAATATCCCCTTTTACAAAAGTGTAATTGGTTTGATTCTCAATATCTTTGATGTTTTCTAGATTCCCAGCATACGTCAAAGCATCAAGATTTACGATTGTATATTCTGGATATTTAGTCACAAAGCGGCGTACCACATGTGATCCTATAAATCCTGCTCCTCCTGTAATTAGTATTTTCATAAAACTATAATGTATATATTTTTTTCACTTCCTCTTACAATTTGAATGTATAAGGATTGGTCTATTCTGTTTTTATAGAATCTTTTAGCATTTGTCTAGGATACCCCAGTTATTTTCCTAGAAAAAACTACTAAATAGTCCAAAAGCGATTACTAAACATGGCTTCGCCCTTGCAAGTCCCATTTGAGATTGCTTTTTTTTCTATTCGAGGCAAATTTATAGTAAATTATCCAACAAAGTGAAGATTATCTTAGAAAAATATGCTTGACTCCCTAAATTTAACTTACAAATTACATAGTCTTTTCTTGCAAACTGGAGAGTCATTGATGCGTTTTCTGCTTTTAGTTTTTATTAATTGGTGCTACGTAGTTAGTTGCAAGTCCTAAGTAATTTGTCCTTAGTGGAAAAGTTTAGTTTCAAGTTTAAAGTTTCAGGTTTCAGGTTAAAGAATAACGGCTACTAAAAGCTAATCAGAAAACGCGCCCTTAAATTAAAAACGAAAAAACAACGAAAAAACGAAGTGGCAGCAGTCCGCGAGTTGAGGGAGGAAAGTGTGCGGTACTCAGAGATTACTCCTTAGTCGCTAGTCCTTAGTGGAAAAGTTTAGTTTCAGGTTTAAAGTTTAAAGTTTCATGTTAAAGAATAACGATTACTGCAATTAATTCGAAAAAACACCCTTAAATTAAAAACGTAAAAAACAACGAAAAAACGAAGTGGCAGCAGTCCGCAAGTTGAGGCTGCAGGCCGAACGGCTCGGGCTGCGGAGCGTAGTTTTGAGGTAGTTTTTAAGTTTTTAATTTTCAGGCTTGATCTTTTGTTTCTTTTGCATCAAGGCAAAAGAAAAGAATTAACTCGAAAAATGAAATCGTCTGCTACAATGAAGAAAATGTAGAGATGCTTCGTTCCTCAGCATGACAAAATAGAAAGAGTCTACAGTGTTAAGTACGCAGAGATTACTCCTTAGTCGCTGGTCCTAAATAAAGAAAGTTTAGTTTCAGGTTTAAAGTTTAAAGTTTAAAGTTTCAGGTTAAAGAATAACGGCCACAGACAGCAATTCGGAAAAACGCCCTTAAATCAAAAAAGTAATAAACGACGAAATACCTTATTTCTTCTCTACTTTCAGCACACAACCCAAAGACTCCAAAACCAGCAAATAATGGTTTGGATTGACTTCTTGAACAGTAGCCTCTTGATCTATAAATGGTCCGGACTCTAAAACAACTTTATCTCCTTTTCTCCAGGTATCAATGACAATATCAAATGTCTCTGGTGCAGAAAGCCAGTTCTGAATGGTTTCAATCTCTTTGTCTTTGACTACAGCAGGTTTCCCTAACCAGAACAAGTATCTTAGGACTCCCGGAACATCAAAAACAGCATTCCTATTTTTCTCATTTAAATTGACAAAAATATAAGAATTAAATAAAGGAAGTTGTACCTTTTTTTTTCGATCTGACCATTGAGAAATTTTTGTGATTAAAGGACAATACGCCAAGATACCCATTTCAGTCAAACGATCAGCTACTTTCTTTTCCGATTTTGGTTTGGTATACAACACATACCAATTTGTGGTTTCGTTCATATTATATGCTCCATTCAATACTTAACAAAGGTACTACTCCAATTGCGATAATACAGCTGTTGTAGCTATTTTTTTAAATTGAAGATCCTACGATTTTGAGCACTTGGTCATATATCTGGGGTTTAAGTTTTTAGTAATTAGTACTTAGTCGCTAGTCCATAGTAAAAAAAGCTTAGTTTCAGGTTTAAAGTTTAAAGTTTCAGGTTTAAAGTTTAAAGTTTAAAGTTTAAAGTTTCAGGTTAGAGAATAACGTCTACTGAAAGCAATTCGAAAAAACGTCCTTAAATTAAAAACGTAAAAAACAACGAAAAAACGAAGTGGCAGCAGTCCGCGA
>CAZMHK010000128.1:0-8948 GCA_964566045.1 uncultured Flavobacterium sp. | reverse complement strand
ATCTTTATTAAAAATCATAGCACAAATGTATAAAGTTTTTGTTAACGACAAGCCACTTTTTTTGACAAATGAGATCTCTAAGGAGACTGATTTTCAATTGTTTCTGTTGGAAAGTATTGATATTGAGCAACTTATTGTTAAAATATTTCAAAATAAAATTAATAAGGCCTATTTGTATCATCCGGACGAAAGCTTGATTTTGAAGACCTTAAAAGCTAAGATTCCTGTTTGTAAAGCGGGCGGTGGTTTGGTTTACAATAAAAAAGGTGAGGTTTTATTTATTTTTCGAAATGGAAAATGGGATTTACCGAAGGGTGGAATCGAAAAAGGAGAAGACATTGAAGACACTGCCATGCGCGAAGTAGAGGAAGAGACGGGCGTAAACAAATTAAAGATTGGCCAAAAATTGCAAAAAACTTATCATGTTTTTAGACGAAATGGTAAATACAAATTGAAGATTACGCATTGGTTCGAAATGCAATCTGATTTTGAAGGAATACCACAAGGTCAACTAGAGGAAGGAATTGAAAAAGTAGCGTGGTTGAATCCGGAGCAAATTAAGGATGCACTCACAAACTCCTACGAAAATATTAAATTGCTTTTTGAAGAAGAGAAACTTCTTAGTTAGCCTACTATTTTAGTTATGTGCGATACAATTTAACAAACTACAGTAAATTAACAGAATGACGAACTATATAATTTTAGGACTTTTGGCATTTGCGCTTCTTGCCTATTTTACTTTCAGACGCAAATCGAAATCTGAGTTTGACAACTATTTTTTTTCGACACAATCGCAAAGCTATGACAGAGTTAAGAATTTAAACTTAGATAAGTCTTCAGAAGATGCTTCGTATATTCTAGATCCTAATAAACTTTCATTTCCAAACGTAGTTAGAGCATCGGGAGTTGTAGAATACAAGGCCGACAGTGATAGAGAATGGATAATCAATTTAATTTCGATAGACGGTGCTTTATTTAAGAAAGAAGATTTCATTAAGATGTTTGACTATGATTGGAGAAGTAAATACTCGTCAACAATTTATGGTTTTTCAAATGAAGAAAATGCGTGGACATATGCAAATGCAGGCGGAACACCTGATATTTATAGCAAACTTCAAGTAGCAGTTGATATACAAGAGGTTTTTAATGAAGAAAATCCAACCTTTGAGGCTCAAAAATTAAGACGTTATATTGATGAATTAGAAAAGAGAATAAAAATGTATCCAACTAAGTTAAGCCTTGAGCAATCTGAAACAGTTGAATCAACAATTATAAAAGCAAAAGAACTAGTTAAGTTAAATCAAGAATTCAATGTTGACGCTATTATAATTTTACGGGCTGACAAACAATTCAATGGATTGGAAATGTGGGATGCTTTGCAAAGTATAGGTTTGAAATGGGGCGATGGGGACTTGTTTCACTGGGGTAATGACAATGATTATGGACACGACCAGCATTTTAGTGTTTGGACTACTACTGAGCCAGGTTATTTTTTTCCAGAAGAAATAAAGGAAGGGAATATGAACCCACAAAACTTAGTTTTTGGATTTTCAATACCAAGGAGCGCAGACCCAAAAAATATTTTTGAGATTATGCTAAATTCTATCAAATTTTGCCATCAAAGATTAGGAGGTCAAATAATTGACCAAAATATGAAGCCCTATAATGAGGAAAAAGAAAGACAAAAATTATCAGATTTACTCAAAAAAATGGAGCAGAAAGGTATAGAAGCCGGTTCAGACAAAGCCCTTAGAATGTTCTAGTGAAATAAAACTTGAAAAGTGTACAGCACAGAACACATTCTACAATTAATTTAGGTGTTTGTCTAAATTTGAAATTGATTGTGTTGTTAGAAGATTTGGTAAATCCAAAATAAGAGCTTATTTAGTCCTAACTACTTTTAGAGCGAGGACGAAAGAGTTTAAGATGATTAAAAAGTCTTATCCTTACATATCAAAGTCAAACACGAATTTCACGAATGTACACTAATTAATAGGTGCAAATTCGTGAAATTCGTGTTTTTTAAATAATTCAACTGATGTTTTTTACTTCAAAACGCGATAAATAGGATATTGTAAATGCGCTTTTTCGTAATAGATCGAGTTTTTATAAATCCAATCGAGTTGTGCCTCTGGACTACCTGCAAATTTAGGATCACTTTGTTTTTTGCTTTCAAGCTTAGACTTCAAATCTGGATTCTTTTGCAGCAATTGTGCTGCCGTATCTTCAAATACATAATCAGAGTAACCTTCTTTTTGTTGCAACATCGTATCGAAGAAATTCCAATTGAAAAATGAATCCATCGCTTCAGGCTCCAAGGCTTCGAGCAAATATTTTATCCCTTTTTGATTGGTAGGCACATAGAAATCTCCTTTGGCGAAAGCCTTTTGTTGTGTACTACTTGTTACAGAAGTATTTCTATGCAAATAATGCCCTTCGTATGCAGATGATCCTGTTTTATAATCGGCAATGCGATAGCTTTCTACTGCAATTACAGTGTCTTTTGGTAAAACTTTGAATTCGATATTATTGCTTTTTAAAACTTCAATTACATGCCAAAAGCCTCTCGGAATGATGTAAGCTTCAGGAATTGTTACTTCCTTGGTGGCTTTGTATTCTTTTTGGTAAGGAACGTCTTTTTTAAATGGTTTGTTTCGGTCATAAAACAAACGTTTACCTGTGGTAGCATCGCTATTTTTATATCCAGCTTCGTAGCCTAGGAAAGAAAAATTGGTGGTTTTTGTGGTGTCAATTTCCCATTTAATCGCGTATTTTTTACCTGCTTGATATTGCTTTTCGTTTTGTAAACGGAGCTCTTTTATCTTGGCGTAATTGGCATCAGTATAGTCGATTGTAGAGCGCATGTATTCGTAAGTAACTTTTACACGTTCAGCATATTTTTTCAGCATGTGTGTTTCTACCACAAACCCGAGTGTATTATACAATGAGGTATAGCCTGTAGCAAATCTCGGACTCTCAAAAAATTGTGCAAATCCTTTATCCGGCGTGTCTTGAAAAGCGTTTACATAGGGAGTTGATTCAATTTTTTTCTTTTGTAAATCTTGTACAACGGCAGGCATCATTTCGGTGTTTAAAAATCCTCCTAAAACTGTTCCTAGTTTGTTGTGTTGTGTCATGATGTAGGTGAGTTTGTATTGGTAATCAGCGCCATTACTTACATGATTATCAATGAACACATCGGCGTTTATCTTATGAAAAATATTCACAAAACTTTTGGTATTTCGGGTGTCCGATTTCATGAAATCTCGATTCAGATCATAGTTTCTAGCGTTTCCGCGAAAGCCATATTCTTCGGGTCCATCTTGGTTGGCTCTTGTGCTAGAGTTTCTATTTAAAGCGCCGCCGATGTTATAAACGGGTATACAAACTAAAACCGTATTTTTTGGTGCTTTTATTTTACCTAATGCTAAGTCGCGGTACAATTGCATGCTGGCATCAATTCCGTCTGGCTCTCCTGCATGTATGCCATTATTGATTAAGATAACAGCTTTGTTTTTTTTGATTTCTTCAAAATTGAAGTTTTTTTCGGTATTAAAAATGACGATGTGCAAAGGTAATCCGCTATCCGTTAAACCCATTTCTTGTATTTCAATGGTAGGAAAATCTTGTGCCAATAATTGGTAGTAAGCAATAGTTTCGGCGTATGTTGCAGACTGGTTTCCGTTTCCTTTTTCAAACACTGTGGCGTATTTGTTTTGGGCTTGACCCCAACTGCATACCATTAGGAATAAGAGACAAATAGGAAGGTTTTTCATGATTTTAGTTTAAAAATAGTCTTCCAAATGTAACTTTTTTTACAGAATTCTTAGTGAAGTTCTTTAAAAAAGTAGCTGCCTTTTACTTAACTAGACTTTTTTAGGATTCCTTACAGAAACAAAAGTATTCTAAGTTTTGTCCTGATTGAAAAGTAGTAATGTGCAAGTGATGTCAAGTGGTTTTGTAAAAACAAACAGCAGCTAATGAGTTTAGTCGTTTTTTAAAATTATCTTTGCACAAATTTAAAATATGAATACAAAGCAATCCGCTACCACGATACTTTCCAATTTAGGCATTACAAGTTGGAATGAAATGCAAGAAGTGGCACACGATACCATTTTAAACGAAAACAATACTTTGCTGCTTTCGCCAACGGGTTCGGGTAAAACACTCGCATTTTTACTTCCTGTTTTTGAACTTTTGCAAGCAGAAATTTTATCAGTTCAATGTTTGATTTTAGTTCCTTCGCGTGAATTAGGACTTCAAATTGAGCAAGTTTGGAAAAAAATGGGCACCTCATACAAGGTTAATACTTGTTATGGCGGGCACTCTATTGAAACCGAAATAAAAAATTTAAGCAATCCGCCAGCAGTTTTAATTGGAACTCCGGGTAGAATAGCTGATCACATTGATCGCGGTACGTTTCGTTTGGATAAAATTCAAACTATTGTTTTGGATGAATTTGATAAATCGCTTCAATTGGGTTTTCATGAGCAAATGTCCTATATCATTGGGCAACTGACTAAGGTTAACAAAAGAGTCCTAGTTTCGGCTACGTCCGATATTGAGATTCCAAAATACACTCGAGTGGTTAATCCTGTGGTTTTAGATTTTATTCCTGAGGAAGAAGCGGTTTCTAACTTATCAATGAAATTAGTTTTATCTAAAGAAAAAGACAAAATCAATACCTTGTTTCAACTGATTTGCTCTTTGAAGTCAGAAGCTGCAATTGTGTTTTGCAACCATCGCGATGCAGCAGAACGAATTAGCGATACTTTAAATGAAAAGGGAATTTACGCTACTTACTATCATGGCGGAATGGATCAAGAGGAACGGGAGCGTGCTTTGATACAGTTTAGAAATGGCAGTATGAGTTATTTAATTACTACTGATTTAGCCGCACGCGGACTTGATATTCCAGAAATGAAGCATGTTATTCATTATCATTTACCTGCTAAGGAAGACGAGTTTACACACAGAAACGGGCGTACAGCACGTATGCAAGCCTCGGGTACTGCCTATATTGTCGCGCACGAAAGTGAAAAAAAATTGGATTATCTTGATTATTCAATGGAAGTTTTGGCAGTAGATCAAGCCAAAGCATTGCCAAAACCGCCGCAGTTTCAAACCATTTATATTAGTGGAGGAAAGAAAAACAAGTTGAATAAAATTGATATTGTTGGTTTCTTTTCGCAAAAAGGAAAACTCGAAAAAGGTGATTTAGGACTTATCGAAGTAAAAGATTTTATTTCCTTTGCAGCCGTAAAATTCAACAAAGTAAAAGATTTGTTGCATGCCATTAAAGACGAAAAAATGAAGGGTAAAAAGTTTAAAATTGAAGTAGCCCGCAAAGTGATTAAGAAAGAAGAGGAATAGGCATTTAGTGATTAGTCTCAGTTTGCAGTCACAGTTTGCGGTTACAATAGTAGTGTTCATAAAAAAAAACCGTTGCTAATAAATTTAATTTATTAGCAACGGTTTTTAGCTTTACGGTAGTTTTTAAGTATGCTTTTTCGGTTTAAACATTTTGCAAATTGAGACTAATTGGTGTAAAGGTTTCACTACTTTGGAATCGCTGGCAGTTCGTAACCGCTCAATTTTCGGCTTAACGAAAACTTGATGCGAAACGTCAATTTCACTAAATTCCAGCTAGCTCAAAATGGCGGTTGGGTGATGTTTTTTTTATTCGATCTTGTATTCACCTTCTTTTAAATATTCTTTATAGTGATTTAAATTCGCAAATCTCATAATGTGGTAAATGTCATATCCGTAAATCATCTTCTTAGATTCGGTTAAAATAAATCTGGTTTTTCGGGGATATCCCCCGAATATTGCCTCATATAGACTAATACCTTCAAAGCAATTATTTAATAAATATGGATTTATTCTGCAACCATCGCTATATTTATCAACTGCACTTAATATTTTTTTCATCATCTCGAAGTGCTTTTCTGATAGTTCTGTCTGTCCTAGCTTTTTATAAGCGTACGCCAACTCTTTGTGTAATGTTATATTATTTGGCGAAATAATTCTTAAAGTAGCAGATAGATTAATTGCTTCTTCAAATTTTGAATTTTCATTTAATTTGTAAATTGCTTGAGCAATACTGTCTATTTTAAATGGATTAAAATTTAAACTATTTCTATATTTTGTGTAAGCGATTATTTCTTCAGATGAAATTTCTAGATCAATAGCATTTAATCTGCTTTCAATTTTTTTAAAATAGTATTTAGAACTATTGTCGGTAAAAGACGTACTGTCAATTTCAAATATTTGTACGTTACAAATTTCTTTTTTTAGATTTGTTGATTCAGTTGCTTCTACTATCTCTTGTGGCTTTTCATATTTTTTTACGTTTTTTAAAATTTGAGCTGGAGGAGGAGGAGGAGCTTCTTGACAATAACAATTATAAAAGCTAGAGATTAGGAGTAAAAATAAAATTTTATACATTTTTTATAAGTTATTGATTATTAAGTTTGTTTGACAAAATATCACCCAACTAATCGCTAAGACTGATACTGCAAACTGAGTACTGAGACCTTCACCTGCCTTCTGCGACTGAAAACTGCATCTGCAAACTAACAACTATGTTTTCTTCACATATTGTGTAATGATAACAATAGTTTGTCCGTCAACGCGTCCTTCAATATATTCGGCGTTTTCATGATCTAGTCTGATGTTGCGCACTGCTGTACCTTGCTTGGCAACCATGCTAGAACCTTTTACTTTTAGGTCTTTGATTAAAACTACTGAATCGCCTGTTTGCAATACAACGCCATTGCTGTCGCGATGCACTATTTTATTTTCATCCTCTTGACCTTCGCCTGTTGCTTGTGCCCAAGCCAACGTATCTTCGTCAAGGTACATTTGTTCTAGCAATTCTTGATTTCCTAAACGGCTTAACATTCGCCATGATAATACTTGAACTGCTTCGTGTTCGCTCCACATACTTTCATTTAAGCATCGCCATGAATTCGGATCCATAGTTTCGGCTTGCTCGATTTGTGTAATTAAGTGTTTAGCAATTAGTACATTTTCATCGAGTCCGCCACGGCGTGTAGGAGTGAGGGTGTATACTTGTAGGTCTTCTGTAACGCCTGATAGTTCACACTTTCCGCCACTTCGTTTCATTAATTCTCTTTCGATGCTCATTTTTTTTGATGTTTTTGTTGCGAAAATTCGCTTTTTAAAGTAAAATTATTTGGTTACTCGAACCGCATCCGGAACTAGCATTTCGTATTGTCCGTTGTTGCGAATAACATCGCGAACAATACTTGAGCTAATGTAAGATGTTTTGGCGGCCGTTAGTAAAAATACGGTTTCAATCTTGGCGAGGCGTCTGTTGGTGTGTGCAATTGCTTTTTCAAATTCGAAATCGGCAGGGTTACGAAGGCCTCTCAGAATAAAATTGGCATTGAGTTTTCGGCACAAGTCAGTAGTCAATCCTTCGTAGGTGATCACTGAAATTTTAGGTTCGTGTTGAAAAGTTTCTTCGATAAATCGTTTTCTATCTTCTAAGGAGAACATGTATTTTTTTTCGGCATTAACGCCAATAGCGATGACGATTTCATCAAAAAGAGGCAAGCTGCGTTTAATGATGTCTTCATGACCAAGTGTAATTGGGTCGAACGAACCCGGAAATATGGCTTTTCTCATGGTAGAGGATTATGCTAATGCCAATTCGATGGCGTTGGTAAACAAGTCTTTTAGCTCAATTCCAGCCACTTTGGCCTGTTGCGGAATTAAACTTTCGGTGGTTAAACCCGGAATGGTATTCATTTCGAGCATGTGCGGCTCACCGTCAACAATAATAAATTCGCTACGGGAGAAACCTTTCATTTTAAGCACTTCGTAGGCACGTTTGGCAATAGCTCCCACTTTTTGAGTCATTTCGTCAGAGATTCTTGCAGGCGTAATTTCTTGCGATTTGCCTAAGTATTTTGCTTCATAATCAAAGAAATCATTTTGGGAGACAATTTCAGTAATTGGCAAAACTGTAATTGCACCTTGGTAATTGATAACTCCAACAGAAACTTCGGTTCCGTCAAGAAAACTCTCAATTATAATTTCGTTATCTTCTTTGTAAGCCGTTTCAATTGCAGTTGGCAACTCGGCTTCCGTTTTTACTTTTGAGATTCCGAAACTGGAACCTGCTTTATTTGGTTTTACAAAACAAGGCAATCCTACTTTATTTACAATTGCGGTTGTATCAACCACATCGCCTTTGTTTAGGTAATAAGAAGTGGCGGTTTTAATGCCGTAGGGTTTTAAAACGGAAAGCAAGTCTCTTTTATTGAAGGTAAGCGCTGCTTGGTAATAATCGCAGGCCGTTTGTGGAATTTGCAATAATTCGAAGTAGGCTTGCATTAAACCATCTTCGCCCGGCGTACCGTGTATGGCGTTAAATACACAATCGAAACTGATTTTTTGTCCAGCAACAGTAACCGAAAAATCATTTTTATCGATTTGAAATTCTTGATCTTGTGCATCAACATAAACCCATTTTTCTTTGAAGATGTGAATGCGAAAGCCGTTGTATTTGGTTTTGTCTAAGTATTGGTATACGACATTGCCGCTGATTAAAGATATTTTGTATTCGCTGGAATACCCGCCCATGATGATGGCAATGTTTTTCATTTTTTATTGTTTTAATTGAGGTCTTTTAAGCACCAAATAGCCTACTTTACTACTGTTTTGAATTAGCCCCGATAGCAGCGGTATCCTTTGGTTTTTTTGTCAAAAAAAAGCAAAGATACAAGCGAATAGCGGGAAAAAGCTCCTAAAAAAAGGAGTTGTTTGTGCTAAAAACGATTAAACAAAATTATCATTTTTTTTGAAACGAAATAGGTTTATCTTTGTGGCATATAAAAATAAATTTATGAGTTTACGTAAGTATCTTACTAGTCGCGTTTTCTTTGGACAAGTCTTTGTTGCATTAGCTATCATTGCTG
>CAZMHK010000127.1:0-9172 GCA_964566045.1 uncultured Flavobacterium sp. | reverse complement strand
ATATGGAAATGCATGATGTACCATTCTGGAGCTATTTCTGTCAAATTTCTGACTCAACAACCAGTTATGGTTCGTATTCTGGTGCTGTTCCAAATGAAAAAATAACTTGGGGTAAACTAGATATGAATACACCTAAATTTATCATAGAATCTGATGCTACGATTGTAGCGCCATTAATTTTCGCTTATTTATTAGATTTATAGAATATTTATGAAAAGAGTAATAGTTGACTACGCAAAACTTACCAATGAAATTTTAAACCTTTTGGTGGATAAATTTCCAGATGGTTATGATGATTCAAACATTATTAGTTTTAGAAACGCTAAAAACGAATTGGTAGAAGCAGTAGAAGTACGTACTGAAGACACTATCTATTTAGTAAAAGTGAGTACAAAACTTGCAGACAGAATCGAAAATTACGACGAGGATGATGAAATGATGATTGATGATGTAGTAGAACCAATCAAAGGCTTAGATCTTGATGACGATATTGATGATGATGACGAAGACGAAGTTATTGACAAGCCTGATACTGACGGTGAGGATGATGACGATGATATCGACACAAAAGACTACGCTGACGAAGAAGATGATGAAGACGAAGACTAATTAGGTCTCGGTTTTTATACAATTGTATTAAAGGAACTCTTATTCGGAGTTCCTTTTTTTATCTAAAGTGCGCTCACAAATTCCCAAATGACCCATCCCCTTTTACACTCTACTCTAAAAGAAAATTTTGGTTTTGACAAATTCAGACCACAACAAGCCGAAATCATTAGTGATGTGCTTGCCGGTCTTGATACGCTTGCAATAATGCCAACAGGCGGTGGTAAATCAATTTGCTTTCAATTACCAGCCCTTTTATTACCCGGAATTACAATTGTCATATCACCTTTGATCGCTTTAATGAAAGATCAAGTTGACAGTTTAAAGGCAAACGGTATTGCTGCTTGTTACCTTAATAGCAGTCAAACAGATGAAGAGCGAACCATTTTAATTGATAAAATTCAAGCTCAAACTATTAAATTAGTGTACGTTGCGCCTGAGAGTTTAACTATCCTAGATCCTTTATTCAGTTCCTTAAATGTAAGTCTTATTGCCATTGATGAAGCGCATTGTATTTCTTCATGGGGACATGATTTTAGACCCGCCTACACTAATTTGGGCTATCTCAAAAATAGATTACCAAAGGTTCCTATTCTTGCACTAACTGCAACTGCAGACAAAGCAACCCGAACGGATATTGCCAAACAACTCAATCTCAAACAACCTAAAGTTTACATTTCTTCTTTCGACCGCAAAAATTTAAGTCTTGAGGTGCGACCGGCTTTGGATCGGGTAAAACAAATAATTGAATTTATAAAAGATAAACCCAACGAGTCTGGAATTATTTATTGTTTAAGTCGCAAAACTACTGAGGAGTTAGCCGAAAAATTACAACAACTTGGCATTGCTGCAAAAGCTTACCATGCAGGCTTAGATGCTGATGTGCGTTCTCAAACCCAAGATGAATTTATCAACGATGAATGCCAAATTGTGTGTGCTACGATAGCTTTTGGAATGGGAATTGACAAATCAAATGTGCGTTGGGTTATTCATTATAATTTGCCCAAAAATATTGAGGGCTATTATCAAGAAATCGGACGTGCAGGTCGCGACGGACTTCCTTCTGAAACTATTTTGTTCGAAAGCTATGGCGATTTAATACAGCTGCAAAAATTTGCATCTCAAGGATTGAATGCCGAATTGCAGTTGGCTAAATTAGAACGAATGAAACAATATGCCGATGCTTTAAGTTGTCGACGAAAGATTTTATTATCCTACTTTGGTGAATTAGTTACGTCTAATTGTGGTAACTGCGATATTTGTAAAAATCCGCCTTCATTTTTTGATGGAACTATTATTGCTCAAAAAGCACTTTCGGCCATAAAAAGACTAAAAGAAAGTGAACCACTTCCGGTCATAATTGATTTTCTAAGAGGATCCAAAAATGCGTATATTTTTGAAAAAGAATATCAAAATTTAAAGACTTATGGTGTGGGCACGTCCATTTCGTGGTACGATTGGAATCAGTACCTTATTCAATTGATCAACTTGGGTTATTGCGAAATAGCTTTTCACCAACAAAATAAAATCAGACTCACTAGTTTAGCTACTGAAGTTTTATTTGAGAACGAAAAAGTTCAACTAACCGCTGTTCAAAGACCAAAAACCGATTCAGCTCCTACGGTTAGTACGAAAAGTAAAGTAAGCAAAGGAAATGGACTTTTTGAAGCCTTGCGAAACCTACGTTATCAAATTGCAAAAGAGGAAGAAGTTCCGGCTTATGTCATTTTTAGTGATGCTGCTTTACGCCAAATGGAAACTGAAAGACCAATGAGCGAAAACGAATTACTCGCTATTGATGGTGTAGGACGAACGAAACTCGAAAAATATGGTACTGCCTTTATTGAGGTTATTATCGCGCATCACAAAGAGAAAACCGTTCGCAAAAAAAAGGAAGCTACAACTTATAAAGAAACGCTTAAACTCTATCAAGAAGGATTCAGCGTAGGCGAAATTGCTGCTAAACGAAAAATTGGCGAAAGTACCGTTTTTTCGCATTTGGCAAAATTGTATACCGATGGCGAAGAAATTGATTTAGAATTGTTTGTGTCAGAAAATGAAATCCTTAAAGTGGCCGAAGCTAAAGAAAAACTAGAGGCACCACAAGCCTTGAAACCTTATTTTGACTATTTAGAAGAACAAATTGATTATGGCAAAATTCGACTCGCCTTAGCCATACTTGAGAAAGAAAATGCCGAAAGTTAAAATGATACATTCTTTTTCACCGATAGTAAACTCGACAACCAAACTGTTGATTCTTGGATCGATACCAGGCAATATTTCTTTGCAACAGCAGGAATATTACGGAAATGCACGGAATCAGTTCTGGAAAATCATGCAGAAAATTCTTGCTCACAGCGATATACTGCCCGATTATCACAGTAAAATTCAATTACTGCAGCACCATCACATCGGACTTTGGGATGTTGTAGCTGCTTGTGAACGTGAAGGAAGTCTCGATTTGAATATCAAAAATCCAGTGGTTAATGATTTTAATTCTTTTTTAAAACAATATCCAACTATTACCACAATTGTTTTTAATGGCAAAGCTAGTTATTCACTGTTTTTTAAAAAATTCGGACAAATAAAAGGCATCACGTATTATGTGATGCCTTCTACAAGTCCAGCAAATACCATGTCGTTTTATAATAAACTTAAAATTTGGTCGACCGGTTTTTAAAATGTTATAAATACCTTTCTTCGAAAACTTTTTGATGGTGTTTTTGATGACCAATCATAATAAAACCGATTGCTCTAACTGATATCGCTGCATTGGATGCTGTTCCGATTCTTTGAAATTGATCTAAACTTAAGCTTTTAAAAAACAATAAATTGGAATGACGAACAGCAGATAATTCTGTAAGTAATTCTTGAATACTTCTTTTGTTAGCCTCAGTATTGTCTACGTAGGCATTTTCATCAAAACCCGGTAAAGGCGTTTGATCGTTTCTCGAAATTCGTAATGCTCGGTAGGCAAAAATGCGTTCCGTATCAATTACATGCTGAATAATTTCCTTGATATCCCATTTTCCTTCAGCATACCTATAGTCAAACTTATCCATCGGAATGTTTTGAACAAATTTAATAAAGGCATGCAACGAAATTTCTAATTCTTCAATAAGATCTACCTCTCCTAAGGCTTGTATATATGGAGCATAAAAAGCTGCATATTCATTAACGGGTAACTGAGTTGATTTCATATTTGTATTTGTTTTTAAGCCGAGTTTCTACTTGCATTAGTGTTTCCGAACAGCGAACGAGTCACAATTTTTTCATATACTTTAATTAAAGCTTCGTCTGGATTTTCTTCTTTGTTCAACTCATTTATTCGTAACAAAGCATATTGCTGTATTGTTAACAATGGCAATACAATACGCTCTCTTATTTGAATAGAAGCTTTACCATCAGGGTAATTTTCCATTAGTTCAGTATGACCTGCAATTTTCAATAACAAGCGCTTGGTTTCTAAAAATTCGTCGTAAATAATTTGCCAAAAATCACCAAACTTAGGATCCTTACGCATGTAAGCTGTTAGGGGGAAAAATGATTTTGCAAGTGACATCATACTATTTTCCAACAAGGTTTTAAAGAACAAAGAATGATTGTACAAGTCTTGAACTTTATTCCACTCTCCTATAGTTTCAAAATGTTTTAAGGCCGTTCCTACTCCAAAAAAACCAGGAACATTTTGCTTCAATTGACTCCAAGATCCTACAAAAGGAATAGCTCTTAAATCAGCAAAGTCCAATTGCTCCGACTTACTTCTTTTTGATGGGCGGCTACCAATATTGGTTTTTGCGTAATATTTCAGCGTACTCATTTGTTCTAGGTACGGTATAAATTGCGGATGATTTTTAAAACTTAAATATTTATCATGTCCTAAGTTGGCTAACTGATCTAAAATTTCTTGATCAGCAGCTGATAAAGCATTGCTTCCTTTGCCAAAAACCTGATTGGTTACGCCCGCACTCAATAAATTTTCCAAATTGTAACGGCAGGAGTCCAAAGTTCCAAAATTAGAACTAATCGTCTGTCCTTGAACAGTTACTTGAATTTCATTATTTTCAATATTAGGCCCTAATGAAGCGTAAAATTTATGTGTTTTTCCGCCACCACGCGCTGGAGGTCCTCCTCGCCCATCGAAGAAAATAACCTTGATACCATACTTTCGAGACATTTCAGTCAAGGCTTCTTTCGCTTTGTAAATACTCCAGTTCGCCATCAAATAACCACCGTCTTTTGTTCCGTCAGAGAAACCTAACATAATGGTTTGTTTATTGTTTCTGCTTTGCAAATGCGCAGCGTAAGCTTCATTAGTGTAAAGCTTCTCCATGATTTCATGCGCACTTTGCAAATCATCAACCGATTCAAACAAAGGCACAATATCTACAGTGGGATTTTGCCATCCGCTCAAGCGAAATAAAGCAAAAGTCTCCATGACATTGAGCGCACTTTCATTATTACTGATAATGTATCTGTTGGCACCAAATTCGCCATTATTTTCTTGAATAGTTTTGATGGCTTTTACCGACTCGAGTGTAAGGCGTGTAATTTCATTCTCGAATGCTGTAGGATCGATACTTCCTTTTACTTTCGAAAGTACTTCAAACTTTTCAGCTTCGGTTAATTCAAAATAATTTTTAGGAAAAACATTGGTATTTGAATTAGAAAATAAACTCACGACTTCTTTAAAAACAGCGTCGTGAATTTTACTATTCTGACGAATATCTAAAGTAGCAAAATGAAACCCGAACAAATTAACTTTAACAAGCAAGGCTTCCAATTCATCTAAATATAATGATTGGTGCTGCTCAATCACAATTTGCTTAATCTTATTAAGTTGCGATTTGAATTCCTCCAAAGTGATAAAAATTTCTCCTTTTGAATAAAAAACAGAGCGATATAATTTTTGCTCCAGCTCGGTAACCAAAATATCAACTCCGTTAAAGGTAAGTTTTCGTTTTAAGTTTCGAATTTCAATGTAATAACACTTTAAAATTGAAGTACGCAAGCGATCGGCTACTTTCAGGGTGATTTCAGTGGTTACAAAAGGGTTACCGTCACGATCTCCACCAGGCCAAAAACCTAGTTTTATCAATGGATTTTTGATTGAAGTACCGTTAAAAATATTTTTCTGAATGTACTGTACCATTTCGCCCGAAGTGTGGTAAAATACATTTTCGAGGTACCAAATTAAACTCACTGCTTCGTCAAAAGGATTTGGTTTTTCTTGCTGAATAAATGGAGTTTTACCCAATTGCGCCAATAATTGTTTGATTTCAAGTAAATTATTATTTCTTATAGCCTCCGTTAAGTCATTGATGATTCCCAATACTGCACCGGGATAAAACTGCGTTGGGTGTGCTGTTAAGACCGTTCGAACATTAAAATTTTCCAAGAAATCGATAACCTCTTCCTCCTTGGCAGTGGCATCCGTTTTTTCTTTGATATCACGCAAAGACCCAATTCCTTCCATATTGTTTACAACAGGAAAAGCAGCATCTTCAATGGCATCAAACAATACAATCTGCCTTTCGATGTACTGAATAAAGCGGAACATAATATCAATCTTTTCAGACTCGGATGCGTTTTGTAAATATTTATCAGCAAAAAAGTCGACAATTTCTTTAGGCGTTTCTTGTTTTTTAAAACCAGTATCACAAACATCAGTAAATAAAGGCAATAAGGCACCCGTATTATCGATAGAGTGAAAAGGCAAAGTTATAAATACACTATTGTAGATGTGGTATTTTGATAGAACGTCTTGATTGAAGCGTTCAATTTTTGGTAACGTATACATAGTTGTTGTGTTGTGTGGTTGGTTTAGTAAATAGTTTTTATAAAAAAACCCCAAGTACGAACTTGAGGTTATATTTTAGGTATAGCATTCAAGATCAATTACATATTTTTGAAAATAGTATGCATTAAACGCTTTTTATCATTGATGCTTTCTTCAAGAGAAATCATTGTTTCAGTTCTATAAACACCATCAATATCGTCAATCATAAAAATAACGTCTTTCGCATGCTTTGTATCTTTTGCTCTGATTTTGCAAAAAATATTAAACTTACCAGTGGTTACAGAAGCGACAGTCACGAAAGGAATTTCGTTAATGCGCTCCAAAACGAATTTAGTTTGAGAAGTATTGTTCAAGAATACACCAACATAAGCTATAAATGAATACCCTAGTTTATCATAATCCAATACCAATGAAGATCCCATTATGATACCTGCATCTTCCATTTTTTTCACCCGCACGTGCACTGTACCAGCAGAAATCAATAATTTTTTTGCAATATCCGTAAATGGAACTCTAGTATTATCTATCAACATATCCAGAATCTGGTGATCTACTTCATCTAAACGAAATTTACTCATAACTTTATTATTAACATTATTAATTGCTTCAACAAAGTATAAAATTATACATAAAAACAATAAAATGAGAAAAATATTAAATATTTATCATTCCATTAACAATTTTCATGTCGTTATCTAAATAAAAATCGGCTTTTTTATTCAATTCAGGAATAGAGTTACTATCATCTCGGTATAAAGCTCCTTTAGCATCGTACTCTATGTGTCCAAAATTTTGCTCTAAATCCCCTATTTGTGAGAAAAAAGCATTAAAACAAATTTTATTATCGACTAATTCTTCTTTGTATTGTGCTGCAAAATTGGTGATTATTTCGATACCATCATAATTTATTTTGATGTTTTTATACATAAAATCATAAAAAACGGGATTATTTTGAGAAATATTCAAATAATCTTCCAATCCGTTAACAACTATAACGTTTTCGCTAATAGCCCTAAAACCAGATAACAAAGCCATGAAAACAAATTTTCGTGTTGTTTCACGTTCATAGTCGCCTTGATAATGTCCTGCTTCGAACAAAATAGTTGGAACTCCTAAAGATTGGAAGGTATCACCAATACAATTGATATTAAAAGCATCATCGAATCTCCCGATTTGCCCATGCAACAAAGGTTTCAATTCTTGATGAATAGCAGCAATAACATTAATTGCCTTTAATCGACACTCATTCATATCACAAGCTTCATTAAAAGAAGGCGCCAGAAAAGATAAGGTAGCAGGTTTTCCTGAAGTACCAACGCCAAAAATTGTACGTTGGTCATGTAAATTAAAACAATAATGAGGTTTGAATTGCATAAATGCATCACGCAGCACACGCGATTCGGGTTGTGTTAATGCCTGCGAGTCTCTATTGATGTCTACATTATTTGCATTCGCTCGGGTGTACAAGTTAGAACCATCTGGATTTAGCATTGGGATTGCGTAAAAAGTAAACTGTTTCAATAAATCAGTTGCCAATTCAGTATTGCTATGCAAAAGGTTTAAAAAATCAAATAAAGCTTTAGTGGTTGTACTTTCATTACCATGCATTTGAGACCATAATAAAATACGTTTTGGCCCCTTACCAATTTGATAGGAGTAAATAGGCGCATCAAGAACGGAACGACCAATAATATGAAGTTGATCATCAGTGTTTAAACGGTGCAACAAAGGCTCAATTGCTTGTAATGGCAAATACCTACCTTTAATACTCGTTTCTTTATTTTGCAGGAATAAATCTTCTAAATTCATCATTTTTTATTTAATTTACAAAAGTAAACAACTTACTAATTACAATTGTAAACAATACAAAAACACTAAAATTCTCTTTTGTAAACAAGTTTTTAATTGCTAAATTAAGCTGTTATTTCTCTTAAACAACCAATTGTAAACAATTTTTACATACAACATTAAAATATTGTATTTCAATTATTTTAAACATATTACAACAATTGTTACTTTAATAAAATATAGCTGTATTATGCATATTAATACCTTTCAATAGGATAATTGAGTAGGATTGATTACATTTGTAAATAGTAACTTTTTTAAAACAATTTACAATGGTAAACATCGATGATTTTATAAAAAGATTGGAATTGATTTTAGATTATTACGGACTAAGTGCCTCTGGATTTGCAGATAAAATTGGAGTGCAACGTTCGAGTTTGTCTCACCTACTTTCAGGAAGAAACAAACCCAGTTTGGATTTCATTCTAAAAATATTAGAAGTTTTTCCTGAAATTGATTTGTATTGGATTTTAAATGGCAAAGGTAGTTTTCCTGCCACTCCTGATGCTACGAGTGAATCAGTTGTTGATACCAAGCAAATCCTCGTTGCACCTTCCTCAGCTCCTGCTCCTACTGTAAACAGTACTTTAGATCTGTTTTCAGAGGAGGATTTGGTTAATCAAAATCAACTTCCCAAAAAAGCAGAAGAAAAGATATCACCGGAGCTTCATATGAATGAAACTACTACATCAGCTGCAGTGGAAAAGATAGTTGTATTTTACACCGATGGTACTTTTAAAAGTTATTTACCTCAATAAAAAAAGCAACAGAACACTTTCGTGATTCCGCTGCCAAATAAAATAAAATATAGTTTATTGATGAATACTTTTTGATTTCAATAAAATAGTTTCAATAAAAATACTTCATATAAAACTTTAAATAAAATAATAAAAGATTCGTCAGTTCCTTTACTTTGAT
>CAZMHK010000126.1:0-9299 GCA_964566045.1 uncultured Flavobacterium sp. | reverse complement strand
CTTGAGGATTTTCCATAAGGATACTTTTTGTGTATCGCTATTTTAGGACGGGACACCTTTAAAAATAAAAAAAGCACTATCATTTCTTTTGAAACGATAGTGCTTTTTTTATGTTAAGGCAAGTTTTAAATTACCTTGCTGACAACCAACCCTCAGGATTGATCAAGGTTGAGTTTTGAGAAATCATAAACTTTAAAACTGTCTTTCCGGTATCGCCATTGGTTCTTACTTTACCAATACTTTGTTTTATGCTTACTTTATCGCCTTTACTTACTGATACCGAACTTAAGTTTTGATACACCGTAAAATAATCACCATGCAAGATAGTAACGGCCTTGTTCACTGGCGAAATTACCATTACACTTGTTACTTCACCTCCAAAAACCGCACGAGCACTGGCTCCTTTTTCGGTAGTGATTTCAACACCACTATTGTGAACGGTAATCGTATTAAAAAGCGGGTGCGTTTGGTTTCCGTAGCCTAAAGATATAAACCCTTTTTCAACTGGATAAGGCAAACGACCTCTGTTGGCTCTAAAATTATCCGCTATTAATTTGGCCTCTGGTGTCAATTCAATTTTTGATGATGACACTGCCGCCTTAGAAACTGGCGCACTTGGGTTTGCTTTTGCTTTTTCAAGTGCTGCTTTTCTGTTTGCTTCGGCGATGGCTTCTCTAATTAACCTATTGATTTGCCTGTCAATTGTTCTGTATTCTTGCTGGCGTTTTTTAATTTCTTGCGCAATCTTATTTTTGTCCTTCTTAATTGCATTAACCAACTTTAATTGCTCTTTCTTTTCTTTTTCAAGAGACAAACGTTCCTTTTCATTCTCAGCAATTAGCTTTTGTTTGGCCTTTTTCTGAACGTCTAACTTTTGATTGAAATCGGCTAATTTATCTGTTTTAGTTTTGATTTCTTCTCCTTGCATTTTTCTGTAGCTCGTGTATTGCTTCATGTACTGCGCACGTTTGTAAGCTTGCAAGAAATTTTCAGACGACAGTAAAAACATCGCTCTACTCTCACTAGACCTGCTCTTGTATGATTTCACAATCATTTTAGCATAATCTTCTTTTAAAATTTTTAATTCTTTTTTTAGTTTATTAATCTGTACTTGATTAATATACATGTCGTTCTTAAGCAATTTGGTTTGCTTTTCGGTCGTATTAATTAATTTTTCCTTCAGCTTAATTTTTTTACTCTGAATCACGATAACGTTTACTACCGTTTTTTCTTTTTTCTTAACGGATTGCAATAGTTTTTCGTTTTCACGAATTTCTTTTTGAATTTGCTCTTTGCGTTGTTCTAATTTTTCTTGTTGTGACTCTTGACTCCAAAGTAAGGAAGTCATACAAATACAAATTAGGCTTAGGATCAATTTTGGCATGTGAAAAAAATGTTTTGGCAAATTTACTTAATTAAAATTCTTTTGTAGCCATTTGGCACACTATAAGGAAAAGAAAGTTCTTCGTTAAAAGAAATTCCGTTGTACTCCAATTTTATATCTGTAGTTCCTTTTTTTTGTTGGGTTTGAATAGCAATTTGCGTAGGCAAGGTTCCTTGTGCATAATCTTGGTGTGCGCCATACTCTACTTTAATGTTACGTTCTTCGGCAGCTTGAGCCACTTCTTGTTTTTGAACTAAATAACGCAACGCATCCAAAAAGTAAGATTTTGAAGTGCTCCCACTATTTTGATCTACTAGTTGATAACTTTGCTCTTCAAGTTTAACTTGATACTTACCTTTGTTTAAATTATCGATAGCCTTACCTAACAATAAATTTTGCACTTTTTCATAATCTAAATCGGTGCCTAACCATTGGCTCAAACTACTAAAATCGCCTTCAAAATAAGTTCCATTTAGTTTTTCGTAATAACTTACTGCTTTTGGTGTAATTAAGGCTTTGGCCATTGTGATACCCAGAAAACGAACACTTACCAAAATTTGTTCGTCTTTTTGTATTTTAATTTCAGCCGTTACGTTTTGTGTTAATTTATCGTCTGCGTAACGTGCACTCGACTTAATGTACAATGTAGAAAAATCGATTTTATTGTTGTAATGCTGCTCAATAATTTTTTTAGCAGACATTTCAGCGCTAGCAACTGCTGGAACTACAGGAGCTTCAGGAGTTGTACCAACCGCCATTGATTTGGACTTGCATGACAACAACGACACTGAAAGTATAAAGAGTAGGACACATTTTTTCATTATTTTTTTGCTTTAAGTAATTGATTGGCTTTGGCAAAATACAAGTCTTTTTTCTTGAAATCGCCCAAACCGTTATAGGCTTCTCCTAATTGGATGTTGAAATTCACTTCTAAATCCAATTGTTCTACTACATAATCCATGCCCATTTCGAGATAGTCCTTTGCTTTTTTGAATTGTTTTAATTGATTGTTGGCCAAACCTGCATAATAATAAAAGGTAGCTTGTGTTGGAAAACTCTCTACCAAAGCAGTTGCTTTTTTATCTATTTGGTCAAATTGCTGCACCTCTGTAAGTGCTTGCAAGAGCAACAAATTCGTTGCGATATCGCTGTCAGAATTGACTTTTAAAGCTCTTTCGTAAAAAGGAATCGCTTTTTGGTACAGCTTTTTGTTTTGAAAAAACAAACCAATTTCTTTTGCGACATTGATGTTTGGATCATTATCAAAGTAAGAAACTGCTTTTTCTAAATCGGCGCTGTACTGTGGATTTTTATTGACATAAATTAAAAATTCGTTCAGAATACGGTGTTTAATTTTGGAGTCAATTTTGCTACTGCCCAATACAGTATTCATAGCACTGATGGCTTTTGCAGCGTCATTACTATCTAAATAATTTTTGAATAAACTCACCTGCGCCCACTCTGAAGTAGGTATGGCTTTTTCTAATTTTTGAACAACTTCAAAAGCTTTTTTCTCATCGTTATTTTTAGAGTATAAAAAAATCAAATTCAAGTAATTCGATTCTTCCTTTGGATTCTTTGAGATGAGTTGTTCGAGGTTTGCAATTTCCGAATTTTGATATTTCCCAACTGATAGAATTTGACTTTTGTATAATTCTCTTCTATCTGTTTTTCCAACAGTTTCGTTAAGTTCTTGTATCAAAGTTAAGGCTTTGTCGTATTGATTGGTAGCCATGTACAGCGAGGTCAAATCCTCTTTGTACTTGGAATCGATTGGGATTAATTGGTTTAAAACCGTGATTCCTTGTGCATAGTTTTTGGTTTCATAACTCACATCGTACATGCCAATGTAATTCCATTTATTCTTAGGATCGATGGTGCTGGCTTTTTCAAAAAAAGTAAAGGCTTCAGGATAATTTTTTAAGGCTAAATAATTTTTCCCTAATTCATAAAAAACGGTAGCGTTGTTAGGACTGATTTTATCGGCTTTTTCAAGAGCGACAATGGCTTTATCGTGATTTTCGATTCCTTTTTGCAGCAAGGATTCGTAGAATAGTTCTTGAAATTGATCCGTATCAACTTTGATTTCATCTGGTTCAATTTGTGCGCACAGATTTGTTTGGAATCCAAAAAATCCAATTAGTAGCAGTACAAAAAATTTGTTTTTCCTATTCATAATTAAACGTAATACTAGTACAATTGACACAAAATCAAAACCTTTTTTGAAGTAACAACTCACTGATTGAGAGTAGTGAGTTGTTACCGTATTTTACTCTAAAACAGAATAATCACCTATGCTGATGCTGGTGAAATTACCATCAAAACTAGCGTGATTACCAATCATGGCATTGTCTAAAACGGCATTTTTGATATGCGAATGCGTTTGTACCAAACTGTTTTTTACTGTACTATTTACCACATGACAACCGTCACCAAGGGAAACATTTGGACCCACAGTAGCGTTAATCAACACTACGTTTTTACCAATATAACAAGGCGGTATAATAGTTGCGTTTTCTAGTTTTACACTTTCATCTACTAAGGATTCGCCATCATTATGTAAAAATCCTAACATTCTAGAATTGGTTTCTACAGTCACGTTTTTGTTTCCGCAATCCATCCACTCCTCCACTTTGCCAGGGACAAATTTCATACCTTTGGCCATCATTTGTTTGATTCCGTCATTGATTTGGTATTCGCCTCCGTGAATGATATTATTGTCCAGTACCAACTGCAATTCGTTTTTAAGTACTGCGATATTTTTGAAATAGTAAATCCCGATTACTGCCAAATCAGATACGAACGTAGCTGGTTTTTCAACCAACTCAACGATTTCATTGTTCGCGTTTAATTTTACCACACCAAAAGCTTCTGGTTGATCTACTTGTTTTACCCAAATTACGCTATCAGCCTCTTTGTCTAAGTCAAAATCGGCACGAATTAAGGTATCTGCATAAGCAATTACCGCTGGTCCGCTCAAGGATTCTTTGGCACACATAATGGCGTGACCGGTTCCTAAGGCTTCGTTTTGATAATAAATAGTTCCTTTGGCACCTAGTTTTTCAGCTATTGCCAAAAGTTCTTCTTCCACTTTTTGACCAAAACTTTCATGAATGATAAAAGCTACTTCTTCAATATCTTGATTTAAAACTCCCGCGATGTCTTCAACCAAACGGTGTACAATAGGTTTGCCGGCAATAGGAATTAATGGTTTAGGAATGGTTAATGTATGTGGGCGAAGGCGTGATCCACGACCAGCCATAGGAACGATTATTTTCATGCTTTATTTATTGAAAGATTAAATGATTGAAAAATTTAATGATTATTACAAATCTTTAAAATTTTTCAATCTTTGAATTATTAAATTTCTTTTACTTTTTAAACGCAAAGTTCACGAAGGATTTCGCAAAGCTCGCAAAGTTTTTCTATTTTATTTAACCACAGATTTAAAAGATTAAACGGATTTTTGACACTTTATATTTGAAATTTCTCGTTTAATAATTTTCTAAAACTGTAAACTGTGACTGATTACTTTGACTTAACACTGCACACTGAATACTGCGACTGTTTACTTCACTCCCGTACTACCAAAACCACCTTCACCTCTTAAAGTTTCTGATAGTTCTTGAACTAGAATCCACTCGGCGCGTTCGTGCTTTGCTATTACTAATTGCGCTATGCGTTCTCCGTTTTGAATGGTAAAATCTTCATTGGATAAATTTACTAAAATTACTCCAATTTCTCCACGATAATCCGCATCTACAGTTCCGGGTGCGTTCAGTACGGTTACACCATTTTTTGCGGCTAGTCCGCTGCGTGGTCTTACTTGTGCTTCGTAACCAATAGGTAGTTCTATAAAAAGACCTGTTTTTACGATGGTTCTTTCTAAAGGTTTTAAGGTAATTGCGTCGGTTATATTGGCTCGTAAATCCATTCCTGCCGAGGCGATGGTTTCATAGCTAGGCAAGTCGTGTTGTGATTTGTTGATGATGTTGATATTCATAATTTATTTGTTATGGCTAGTTTTCAGGATCAGATTGTCTTTTTTAGGAAGTGCGCTTTTTTAGCCGTGACCGAAGTGGAAAGCCTTTTTTTATAAAATTGTATTTTTTTCGAGGGTGAAAAGAGCGACTGCAAGAAGCTCCTTTTGAGCCGTAGAAAAAAACAATTTTAGGAAAAAGCTTGAAACGAAGGGCGCGATAAGCTCCTAGAAAATTTGATACTACTTTGCTTTACGTTTTAGTATTTGGGTTAATAATTCTTTTTCGTTGTGGTATATAAAATAAAGGAACACAAGCAATAACGGGATTCCTACGAAATAATTCTCCCGGAATCCGTAAAATGAAATCGCTGAAAAACCGATTGAAATTATGAGGTACATAAAAATTTTACGGCTGTCATACGGTATAGGGTAATATTTGTTTCCGAAATAGTAAGAGATGGTCATCATGCTACCATAAGCGGCTATGGTGGCTATGGCCGAACCGTAATAACTCATGGTTGGGATTAGCAGGTAATTGAGCGCTAGTGTGATGATGGCTCCTACGATTGAGATGTAAGCACCTACATACGTTTTATCAATGAGTTTGTACCAAACGGAAAGGTTGGTGTAAATGCCCAGGAAAAAATTAGCCAAAATAATTAAGGGTACTACTTTCATGGCTTCCCAATAGGACTCGTCCTGAATCATAATTACCTTTAAAACATCGGCAAAAACGATAACGGAGAGTAATATGAACGACCCAAAAATGACAAAATATTTGGTTATGGTAGCGTAGGTTTGAGGTGCATCTTTGCTATCCGCATGGCTGAAAAAGAAAGGTTCAATTCCTAAGGTGTAGGCCGTACGGTACAAGACCATGAACAAACCGAGTTTGTAACAGGCAGAGTAAACGCCCACTTCTGCATCGGCAATATTGGCTGGCAGTAGTTCTGCCAATAAAATTTTGTCAAACTGATCGTTGATGGCAAATGCGAGTCCGGCTACCATAATGGGCATTCCGTATTGAATCATGCGTTTCCAAAGCTGGAAATCAAAATGCCATTTTAATTTAAAATAAGATGGTGACAATACTAAAAATGTGAGCAAACTAGCAACAATATTGGATACGAAAATATAACCTATTTGAAAATCAGCTATGTACAATGAGCCTAAAAACCCATCAGGATTTGACTTTGCAATTGCAGGTAAATAACTCAAAAAGAATAAGTTAAGAACCAAATTAACTACAACATTCCCTATTTTGATTATGGCGTATTTTATAGGTTGCTGGTTGACTCTTAATTTTGAAAAAGGAACAATCACTAAGGCATCAAGCACTAAAATCCAAATGGTGTATGTAATATATTGCGCATCAAGACCAGACCAAATGGCCAATTTATTGCGGAAAAGTAAAGCTATAACCAAAAATACAATTGAGGTCCAAAAAAGGGAAATGGACGCTGTTTCAACAACAGATTTTTTATCATTCTCTTTATTGTAAAACCTAAAGAATGCGGTTTCAAACCCATAGGCGAGAAGCACATTAAAGAAAATCATGTAAGCAAAGATGACAGAAACCTTGCCGTATTCGGCTTTAGGAAGTAAATCAGTGTATAATGGAACCAGAATAAAACTGAACATTCGCGGGACAACCGTAGCGAGTCCGTAAATGGCTGTTTGTTTAAAAAGATTTTTATATAAACCCAAAGTTGTTTGGTTTTGATTTGATTTAATAAAACAAAAATAGCATATTCACAGCTGACTTAATAAAAAAATTTAATCGCATGAATTGCGATTAAATATAAACATTCAAGTCATTGAATACTTGAAAAATAGCAACTTTTATTTGAACCATGTAAAGGCATTTATGGTCATATAAGATTAGCAGCCGTTGACTTTGGTGTTAAATTTAAACACAAAGCTCACAAAAGGAATTCACATTTGTTGTAAACCTCTTTTAGATGAGCTAGTATGCCTTATATGGTTTAAAATTTTATGAAAGCCCGTCTTCGTTGATAATTTTTAAGAAATGAAAACCTTTGGGAGCGTAACCTTGGTTGTAATAAAAACGATGTGCATTGAAGTTTCCTGTAAAAGCATCTAATACAATCATAGTGCAACCAAGTTCTTTAGCTTTCGCATCTACATAGTCAGTCATCATTTTACCAATTCCTTTTTTACGGTGATCAGGGTGAACGATAAAATTATCAATTTCGAGGTACTTGCCTGACCAAAGCTTGGTTCCAGACCACAAACCAGAAAGTCCTACACAAACATCGCCTTCAAAAACAGCAATTTGCTTGTAGTTGTGCGGAATCATATCCGTAAGATACGCATCGTATTTTTCGAAAGTAAAGTTAGTGTACAAATGTAGCATGACATCGTATTGCGCCAGCATTTCTTCTTTGGTAGTAAGTTCTATAAGGTGTAGTTCCATGTTCGTTTTAAAAGTGTAAAATTAGAGAAAAAATCAGAGGAATAGAAAAAGAAAAAACAAGGAAAACGATTATGTTTATGAACTTAACGAGGATATTTAACTTGTCGCAAACCAAAGTATAAAAAAAAGAGCCGACCGAAGTTGACTCTTTGTATTATAAAACAAAATATGTTAACTCTTTCAAAACTTCGCATTTTGAAGATTTGAAAAACTAAGTTTTTCTTATCCTTTCAAAGCCTCTGCTCCACCAACAATCTCTAAAATTTCATTAGTAATTGCAGCTTGACGCGCTTTGTTATAAGTTAATTTCAATTGATTTCTCAATTCAGTTGCATTATCAGTTGCTTTGTGCATTGCTGTCATACGTGCTCCGTGCTCAGAGGCAAAAGAATCACGAATACCTTTATACAATTGTGTTTTCAATGATTTAGGAATCAAAGTCAACACGATTTCTTCTTTTGATGGCTCAAAAATATAATCACCAGCAGCCTCAGCAGCATTAGCTTTTAAAGATGCCAACGGTAAAAATTGCTCTGTTTGAACAATTTGAGTCGCAGCATTTTTAAATTGGTTGTAAATCAACTCAATTTTGTCATACTCGCCTCCAACGAATTTCTCCATTAAAGTATCCGCTATTTTAGCAACATTATCAAAAGTCAAATCATCAAAAACAGTACTTTGGTTACCAACAACGTTTAAAGTTTTGCTCAAAACATCATTTCCTTTTTTACCAATAGCAAAAACATCAACTTGTTTTCCTGTATAATAATCGGCACGGTTTTTTGCTTCTTTGATTGCATTGGTGTTAAACGCACCTGCTAAACCTCTGTTAGAAGTAATAACCACCAACAACACTTTTTTAACTTCGCGTTGTGTAGTGAACTCACCACCGGCATCACCTTCTAAAGTAGCAGAAAGATTTTGCAATAATTCCGTTAATTTTTCGGCATAAGGGCGCATTGCTGTGATCGCATCTTGTGCTTTCTTTAGCTTTGCTGCAGAAACCATTTTCATAGCCGATGTAATTTGCATCGTCGATGAAACGGAAGTAATTCTATTACGGATTTCCTTTAAGTTTGCCATTGTTCTTTAAGTATTAAGATTTAAGTATTAAGTATTAAGACCAAGAACAAAATCTTGATACTTAATACCTAATACTTAATACTTTTTTTAGTTATATTTTGCTGATAATTCTTTAGCTACAGTTTCGATTACGTCTGTAATTTCGTCTGTTAACTTTCCTGCTTTCAAAGCATCAAGTGTAGGTCTGTGCTTAGCATTTAAGAATTCTAAGAAATCTTTCTCGAACTCTCTTACTTTGTTCACAGGAACATTTTTCAACAAGTTTTTAGAACCTGCGTAAATAATTGCTACTTGATCTTCTACAGTATAAGGATCATTCAAACCTTGTTTCAAGATTTCAACGTTTCTTTTTCCTTTTTCGATTACGTTTAAAGTAACGGCATCTAAATCAGAACCAAATTTAGCAAACGCTT
>CAZMHK010000125.1:0-9360 GCA_964566045.1 uncultured Flavobacterium sp. | reverse complement strand
TTAAAATTGTCTGTTTTCTATCTGGTCCGACAGAAACAATTTTTATTGGCACTTCGATTTCTTTTTCAATAAAATCAATGTATTCTTTTAATTCAATTGGTAACTCCTCGTAAGTAGTCATGCCTGTTAAATCTTGTTTCCAACCTTTGAATTCTTGATACACAGGAGTTACATTTTCAGGCTCAATGTTGTATGGGAAATGCGCTATGTTTTCACCTTTATAATTGTAAGCTGTACATACTTTTAAAGTTTCGAAACCAGATAAAACATCGCCTTTCATCATCATTAATTGCGTAACACCGTTTACTTGAACAGCATATTTAAGCGCTACTAAATCCAACCATCCACAACGTCTTTGACGCCCAGTAACTGATCCGAATTCGTTTCCTACTCTTGCCATTGTAGCTCCATCTTCATCAAAAAGTTCTGTAGGGAACGGTCCGCTACCCACACGAGTTACGTAAGCTTTGAAAATTCCGTAAACCTCTTTGATTTTGTTTGGTGCAATACCTAAACCTGTACAAGCTCCAGCAGCAGTGGTGTTTGAAGATGTTACAAATGGATAAGTACCAAAATCAACATCAAGCAATGAACCTTGAGCGCCTTCGCATAAAATTGATTTTCCTGCTTTTTGAGCTTGGTGCAAGTACTCTTCGCTATCAATAAAATCTAATTTTTTAAGTTCTTGGATAGCTTCAAAAAATTCAGCTTCCATTTCGGCCAAATTGTATTGAATAGCTACATCGTAAAACTGAATCATTTCTTCGTGCTTGTCAGCCAAAGCTCTGTAACGGTCAGCAAAATCTTCCAATTCAATATCACCTACACGCAAACCGTTTCTACCTGTTTTGTCCATGTAAGTTGGACCAATACCCTTTAATGTAGAACCAATTTTCGCTTTTCCTTTTGATGCCTCAGATGCGGCATCAAGCAAGCGGTGTGTTGGTAAAATTAAGTGTGCTTTACGCGAAATGATTAATTTCTTTTTGATGTCAATATTAAACTTTTCAAGACCTTCAATTTCTTTTTGAAAAACAACAGGATCAATTACCACTCCGTTTCCAATGATATTTACGGCAGTTTTATGAAAAATACCTGAGGGAATAGTTCTTAGGACGTGTTTGATGCCATCAAATTCTAATGTATGTCCTGCATTTGGACCACCTTGAAAACGTGCAATGATGTCATATTTTGAAGTTAAGACATCCACAATTTTTCCTTTTCCTTCATCTCCCCATTGTAATCCTAGTAATAAATCAACTGTCATTCTAAATGTTATTTGTAGTTAGTTTTTTTAAATTTCTGTACGATCTTCCTCGTTCAAAACTGGTGCTTGCCTTTTGTTGCCGTATAAATAAAGCGAGTGATTGGTGATTTCGATATCAAAAATATCCTCAATCGTTTTTTTAATGCTCTGAATTCTCGGATCACAAAACTCAATTACTTCGCCTGTATCAGTCATAATAATATGATCGTGCTGCTTGTCGAAATATGATTTTTCGTAGTGCGCTTGATTTTGTCCAAATTGATGTTTGCGCACCAAAGCACAATCCAAAAGTAATTCTATGGTGTTGTATAAGGTAGCTCTGCTGACACGATAGTTTTTGTTTTTCATTTTGATGTACAAATTTTCTACATCAAAATGTTCTTCGCTATCATAAATCTCTTGAAGGATCGCGTAACGCTCGGGAGTCTTGCGGTGTCCTTTTTTCTCAAGGTACATTGTAAAAACATTTTTTACAATTTCTTGGTTTTTAGTATTGTCTGTGGAAATGAGTGTCATATGCGCGCAAAGATAATTTTTTTAGTTCAAAGTTTAAAACTTCCCGTTTGTTTAGTTTTTAATTTTCTGTTTTTCTAAATTTTTTATTTGAATCAAGAAAGTCTTTCTACAGGCTACGTTTTGTATTCTCGGGTTACTTTATCAACACCATCTATTTTTTTGATGTTGCTAATTAATTTTTTCAAAATGGTATTGTTTTGAACAATTACGGCCACTTGTCCTTCAAAAATTCCGGCATCGGTGCTCAGCGCAATGCTTTGAATGTTCACGTGCATGTTGTTGGAGATAACTTTAGTCAATTGATTGGTTAGGCCTAGGACATCCATTCCTGTTATATTAATGATGGCCTTGAATTCTTCTTGAGACGAGTCGATCCATTTAGCCGACATGATGCGGTAAGCATAATTAGATTGCATCCCAATAGCGTTCGGGCAATCTTTTTTATGCACTTTAATACCTTCATTTATAGTAACAAAACCAAAAACATCATCACCCGGAATTGGGTTGCAACAAGGTGAAAGTTTATAGTCAAGTTTGTCGTGTTCTTTTCCAAAAACTAACATATCATAATTACTGCTTATGACAGGTTTATGAATGTCTTCATCAGATGTGGTGCTGTTGCCAGATCGTTTGATTTTATTTTTGAAAAAGTTGATAAACGAATTGCTTTTTTGCGAAGCGTAATCTTTAAGTTGCTGGTTTTCGATTGAACCAATACCCACGCGATAAAACAAGTCTAAACTAGTTTTTAGTTTGAAAAAATTAACCAACTCATTAACCACTTGCTCACTCATTGTGATTTTTAAGTGCTTCAATTTTCTGGTAAGCAATTCTTTTCCTTCCTCGCCAATTTTTTTTGTATTCTCGTTGAGGACGTTTTTAATCTTGGTTTTAGCGCGCGATGTCGTTACATAGTCCAACCAGTTGATAGTTGGTTTTTGATGTTGCGAAGTGATTACTTCTACCTGATCGCCACTTTTTAACTCAAAGTTTAAAGGAACTAATTTGCCATTTACGCGTGTTCCGCGGGTGCGAATACCAATTTCGGAGTGAATCCCAAATGCGAAATCCAATGATGTTGCTCCTTTTGGGAGTGATTTAATTTCACCCTTTGGGGTAAATACAAAGATTTCTTTTGAATACAAATTCATTTTAAAATCTTCTACAAAATCAACAGCATTGGTTTCTGAATTTTCTAAGGCTTCACGTAAAAGGTTCAACCAGACATCCAAACCACTTTCTTCGGTAGCTCCATTTTTATATTTGTAGTGAGCAGCATAACCTTTTTCGGCAATCTCATCCATACGTTCACTGCGCACTTGTACTTCAACCCAACGTCCTTTTGGACCCATAACAGTGATGTGCAAGGCTTCATAACCGGTGGTTTTTGGCGAAGAAATCCAATCACGCAAACGACTAGGACTTGGTCGATAATGATCCGTAACTATAGAGTAAATTTTCCAAGCGATAAATTTCTCCTCGTTTGGATTGGCTTTGTAAACAATTCGTAGAGCAAATTTATCGTAAACCTCGTCAAAGCTTACGTTTTGAGCCTTCATTTTTCTACGAATAGAATAAATTGATTTTGGTCGGCCCTTGATCATATATTCAACTCCTTCTTTGTCTAAAGATCCTTTTAAAACTTCGGAGATATCAGCAATGTAGGCGTCTTGTTGCTCTTTGGTTTCTTTAATTTTACTCACTATTTCATTGTAAATAGCGGGTTCAGTATATTTTAAACCTAAGTCTTCAAGTTTGGTTTTAATGTTGTACAACCCTAAACGATGCGCCAACGGAGCATAAATGTATAAGGTTTCTGAGGCAATTTTAGTTTGTTTGTCCTCTTGCATAGAATCCATTGTTTGCATATTGTGCAAACGGTCTGCCAATTTGATCAAAATCACTCGAACATCATCATTGAGTGTCAAGATCATTTTTCTGAAATTTTCAGCTTGCATAGAGGCATTTAGGTCTTTTTGAACTAAGGATATTTTGGTTAATCCTTCAACCAATTGCGCTACTTTTGGATTGAACAAACGCTCAATATCTTGCACCGTAGTAGGTGTGTCCTCAACAACATCATGCAATAACGCAGCTGCAATGGAGGTAGCACCCAAGCCAATTTCAGAAGCAACAATTTTTGCTACGGCAATAGGGTGGAAGATGTAGGCTTCGCCAGATTTTCTGCGTTGGTCTTTGTGCGCCTCAACAGATACATCAAAAGCTTTTCGGATGAGTTTTTTATCATCATCGGTCAAAGTTTGGTAACTAATGCGTAAAAGTTCTTTGTATTCTTGCGCAATCGCTTTATTTTCTTTCTCGATATCAATTTCTATCATAACTTCATGGTTCATTTTCTAAAAATAGCAATAACTAATCAAAAAAGCAAGAGGATTTTAGGTTTTGAAAATCTCTAAAATAGTTAAATAGGTTCATTATTGTCCAGAATGCGAATCGGTTTTTTGTTTTCATCTAATGCAACAAAAGTAAAATTACCAGATATGGCTTTTTCTCTGTGGTTGCTGTACATTTGCTCGATATAAATATCTACTTTCACATCTAAACTAGTATTACCTATTTTAGATATTTTCCCAACAAGCTCCACAATCGTACCAGCAGGAATAGGTTTTTTAAAATCGATTCGGTCAGACGAAACCGTAACACATCTTTTTCTGGTAAATCGGGTAGCTGCTATAAATGCTACTTCATCCATCATCAACATGGCTGTTCCTCCAAATAAAGTATCGTAGTGGTTTGTTGTGCTTGGGAAAACGGTTTTAAAAATTCTTGTTTCAGCTTGTGAAATTCTTTCTTCTAGATTCATTTTGTTGCTTGTGATTGGTTTATTTGCTGAGAGATTTCTTCTTTGATATTCGGTTTATGACTAGCAATTTAAAATCCTCTTTGTCTTTTGGCTTCAAAAATTAAAATTGCCGCTGCAACTGAAACGTTCATGGAGTCAATTTCGCCTTGCATGGGTATAATAATATTTTGCGTTGCAGCCTCTCGCCATTCCTGAGTAAGTCCAGTTGCTTCTGTACCTACCACCAAAGCTGTTGAGGAGGTATAATCTTGGGTATGATATGCGGTTGAATTTTGCAAAGTAGCACAGTAAAAATTGATGTTGTGCTCTTTTAAATATTCAATAATTTCTGTTGTAGTTCCTGTTGCAATTTGATTGGTGAATAAGCAGCCTACACTTGAACGGACGATATTAGGGTTGTACAAATCGCTTTTTGGGTTAGCAATTAATACAGCATCTAAATTGGCCGCATCTGCAGTGCGCAGTAAAGCACCAATGTTTCCGGGTTTTTCAGGAGCTTCGGCTACCAGAATCAATGGGTTTTTTGATAATTTCAAATCTTTTAATTGCATCGACTTGGTTTTGGCTACAGCCAAAATGCCTTCGGTGGTATCGCGGTAAGCTAATTTCTGATACACGTCTTTTGTAATTGAAATCAATTCGGTATCTTCATATAAACCAATGATTTCAGATTCGGCGCAAATTTCAGGGACAAATAACACCGTAATCAATTCGTAACCGCCTTTTACAGCAATGCTAATTTCGCGCTTTCCTTCCATTAAAAAAGTGCCAGTTTGTTTGCGCGTTTTTGCTTTTTCTTGCAATTGCACAAGCGTTTTGATGTACGGATTTTGGATAGAAGTTATGTGTTTCAAGGCTGTTCACGATTATATTTGCAAGTACAAAGATACAGAGAGAATTGGCAGTTTTTAGGAAAATATGGCATTTATTTGTTTCCTAATAACTGATTAATTGATTGGTGTTAATAGGATCAATTAGCGGTGTTTTCTGTATTTTTGTCCAAATCCTTTACAACTATGTTTCATTTTTTAGACATTATTGGTACGATGGCCTTCGCTATGTCAGGCGCTTTAACAGCTATGAGTAAAAAGCTTGATCCGTTTGGCGTTTTTATCATTGCTTTTGTTACGGCAGTTGGCGGCGGAACTTTGCGGGATGTACTAATTGGAAGGACACCGGTAGGATGGATGCTCGATTTAAAATATGTTTACGTGATTTTCATCGGATTTGTTTTGGCTATTATTTTCCGAAAAAAACTAGATAAATTACGAACTTCTCTTTTTTTATTTGATACTATCGGACTTGGTGTTTTTACTTTAATAGGTCTCGAAAAAGGTCTTGAAATAGGCTTGCATCCTGTAATTTGCGTCGCGTTAGGAACTATGACCGCTTGTTTTGGTGGTGTTATTAGAGATATTCTGTGCAATGAAATTCCAGTGATTTTTCGACGAGAAATTTATGCTACTCTTTGTATTGTTGGAGGCGTTTTGTTTTTTATTTTTAGATCAATGAATTTAGAAAATGATCTACTTTATCTATTAAGTTCGTCAATAATTATATCCTTACGACTCATGGCGGTAAAGTTCAAATGGTATTTACCTGCTTTCGAAAATCAGTAAAAATTAACTACATTCACAATCAAGAAAAAATTTATGGTGAAAAACTACACGGTAAAAGCATATCAAAAAACTGATTTTGAGATCTGGAACGAATTTATTTCAGAGGCAAAAAATGCTACCTTCTTATTTCACCGAAATTTTATGGAATACCATCAAGAGCGGTTTTCTGATTGTTCTCTTATGGTTTATGAATCAGATCGATTAGTAGCTCTTTTGCCGGCCAATCGCAGTGAATCAAAGGTTTTTTCGCATCAAGGTTTAACTTATGGCGGTTTGGTTTATAAAGATTCTTGTAAATTAACATCAGTAATTGAGGTATTTGCTGCTATTTTGAAATATCTGGAAGCAGAAGGTGTTGCCAATTTACAAATTAAAACCCTGCCTTCAATCTATCATAAAAAACCAGCTGAGGAATTACATTACGTACTGTTTTTGACCAAAGCTACGCTTACTCGGCGAGATGTGTTGGCTGTGATTGATAGGCCAAGAGGTTTTTTATTGTCTAAAGTTCGTAAGAGAGGCTTGCAACGTGCGAAACAACATCAATTAGAAGTAAAAGAAGAGCAGGATTTCAACTCTTTTTGGAACGAAATACTAGTGCCGAACCTTAAGCAACGACACCAAGTTGAGCCAGTGCACACTTTAAACGAAATACACTATTTAAAAAGTTGTTTTCCTCAAGCAATTCGTCAGTTTAATGTTTATAACGAAGGAGTTCTTGTAGCAGGAACAACAATTTTTGAGACTGAAACCGTGGCGCATTGCCAATATATTTCGAAATATGAAAAGGGATTGAATTTAGGCAGTTTAGATTTCTTGTGCCATTATCTAATCACAGAAGTTTACGCGGACAAACGTTTTTTTGACTTTGGTATTTCAACAGAGTCGAATGGTTTGCTTTTAAATGAAGGTTTGAGCTATTGGAAAGAAAGTTTTGGCGCAAGCGCCATTGTGCATGATTTTTATGAATGTGAAACAGTGTCGCATGAATTTTTGACGGATTATTTTACAGTCTCTAAAAATCCTCAGCATGATTAAATTTTTAGACTTAAAAAAAATAAACGAGCCTTATCATTTGGCTTTTCAAGAAAAATTTGCAGCTATTTTAGATAGTGGTTGGTACATTTTGGGAAATCAAGTTCAGGAGTTCGAAAAAAATTTCGCTACCTATTGTGGTGTTCCTTTTTGCGTAAGCGTCGGAAATGGATTTGATGCATTAGTACTTATTTTTGAAGCTTACATTGCTTTGGGTAAATTGAAAAAAGGCGATGCCGTTTTGGTTTCTGCGCATACTTACATCGCAAGTGTATTGGCTATAAAGCAAGCTGGTTTAGTGCCAATTTTAGTAGAACCAAATATTCAAACTTTTACAATAGATCCAGTAGACTTGCAAAACAAAATTTCGGCTTCCGCCAAAGCGATTTTGGTTGTTCATTTATATGGTCGATTAGTTGATATGAATAGAATTCGGGCCATTGCAAAGGCTAATAATTTGTTAATCATTGAAGATGCAGCTCAATCTCATGGCGTATTATCTGCCACTGAGATGAAATTCAGTAAAAATACTACTGTTGCTGCCTACAGCTTTTATCCCGGTAAAAATTTAGGCGCATTAGGCGATGGAGGAGCAGTTGTAACTACCGATGCTGAGCTAGCAGATTGTATTAAAGCACTACGCAATTATGGCTCTCAAACCAAATACATTCATGATTTAGCGGGTATAAACTCTCGATTAGATGAGGTACAAGCTGCCTTTTTGAACGTGAAATTACCCTATTTGGATGAAAGCAATTCAAGCCGCCGTGCAATTGCCAAACGGTATCTTGCAGAAATTAAAAATCCTAAAGTAATACTTCCCGAAGGAGTTGACCAAATGGGAAACCTGCCATCACATGTGTATCATTTGTTTGTCGTTCGCACAGCGGATAGAGCTGGTTTTCAAAGCTATTTGCAGCAGAATGGTATTGAAACAGTCATACATTATCCTGTTGCGGTGCACCATCAAAAAGCCTTGTCAGAATTTCGAGAGCTTTCACTTCCAATTACTGAAAAATTAGCTCAGGAAGTACTCAGTTTGCCAATAAGTCCTGTGCTCACTGATGCGGAAATAAGCGAAATTATTGCAGTTATAAACCGTTACTAAGATGTTGTTTTTGCATAAAATAGCTAAAAATAAATTTATTAAACTATTGTCATTAAATAGTTTTAGTGTTTTTGTAAAGATAATTTCAGGCTTAATTACTTCAAAATTATTGGCTGTTTTTGTGGGGCCAAGCGGTATGGGTTTAGTAGGTAATTTTAGAGTATTTTTTAGTGCTTTAGAAGGAATTTCGACACTAGGTTTTCAAAATGGAGTAGTGAAATATACCGCTGAAAATGAGAATGACTCCTTCTATCTTAAAAAGATGGCTTTCACTGTCAGTTTTACTTTGATGCTTGTGTCGATTTTCATCGGAATCGCGTTGTTTTGTTTCGCCTCTTATTGGAATGAAGTTGTTTTTGGTTCTTCAGTTCGGTACGAATTTGTCTTTAAAGTTGTTGCACTAAGTTTGCCATGGTATGCTTTGTCTTTGATTTGGGTTGCAATAGCAAATGGATTGGGTTATTACAAACGAGTTTTGGGCGTTGCTATTGCCGGAAACAGTGCTAGTATTTTCCTTGCTGTTTATCTGATTTACCAATTCAAAACTACAGGAGCAGTATTGTTGGTTGCTCTTGTGCCTGCAGTTTGGTTTTTGGTTACTATGCTTTTGATGCCCAAAGTGGTTCAGTTTGGAGCCTTGTTTTCCAGGCAAAATTTTGATTTTAAGATTCTAAAAAGCTTGTCAAGTTATTCAATCATGGCACTGTTTGCAGCTGTTGCTAGTCCGTTTGTATACTTAATAATCCGTAAAGAAATTGTTTTTTCGCTAGGGTTGGAGCAAGCGGGTTATTGGGAAACGATGGTTCGAATAGCCAGTTACTACATGTTATTTGTTACCTCAATTGTAAGTATTTATTATTTTCCAAAATTAGCTCAGGCAAAATCAACAACAGACTCTAAACTCATTTTTCGGAATTTTTACCAAACTATTCTGCCCGTATTCATAGTGATGGTTGTTTTGATTTTTTTATGTCGTGATTATATCATTCAA
>CAZMHK010000124.1:0-9367 GCA_964566045.1 uncultured Flavobacterium sp. | reverse complement strand
TATATAGGTTTGTGTAATCGATTGCGCAACTAATTATCGCTACAATATGACACCTAAATCTGCTATAAAATCTATTTTCATACCAAAGCTAAAAAATAGTTTATTGCTATCATCAGCTACCATGTTTTTTACTGTTACATCTTTTTCACAAAGTTCTTCTGCAACAGAGCAACAAACTTCTTGGAAACAATTAGGAGTTATACTTAAAGAAACTGTTGTGCCTAAGTTTAAATCTAAAGTCTTTAACGTTCAAAATTATGGGGCTATAGCAAATGATAGTATTAGTGATGCTACTGCATTCAAAAAGGCAATTAGTGCTTGTTCTAGTAATGGAGGTGGCACAGTTTTAGTTCCAGCAGGTAAGTATTTAACAGCTGCCATTCATTTACAGGACAATGTTAACCTGCATCTAGAAAAAAATTCAGAAATACTTTTTAGCACGAATCCTTCTGATTATCCGATGGTTCATACGTCATTTGAAGGTACTGAGTTAATGAACTACTCCCCACTAATTTATGCCTACAAAAAGAAAAACGTAGCGGTTTCTGGTCAAGGGCTTCTAAACGGACAAGCAAACAACACCAATTGGTGGTGGTGGTGCGGAAAAGAAGAATATGGTTGGTCAAAAGGAAAACCTAGTCAAAACGAGGAGCGCAATCGATTGAATCTTGTTGAAATGGCTGAAAAATTAGTGCCTGTTGAACAACGTGTTTTTGGAGAGGGACATTACCTGAGGCCTAATTTTATTGAGTTTTTTGATTGTAAAAATGTGTTACTACAAGGCGTAAAAATCGTAAATGCTCCTTTTTGGGTGGTGCATCCAATAAAATCAGTTAATGTGACTGTGGATGGCATTACAGTAGAAAGTCACGGACCAAACAATGATGGATGCGATCCTGAATACTCTAAAAATGTGGTCATCAAAAATTGCACCTTTAACACTGGTGACGATTGTATTGCTATTAAGGCAGGTCGTGATGGTGACGGTAGACGCGTTGGAATAAAAAGTGAAAACATTGTGGTTCAAAATTGTAAAATGATTGATGGCCATGGCGGTGTGGTCATAGGAAGTGAAATATCAGCAGGAGTGCGAAATGTTTTTGTAGAAAACTGTGTGATGGATAGTCCGAATCTAGATCGAGCTATCCGGATTAAAACCAACTCCAATCGCGGCGGACTCATAGAAAACATTTTTGTTCGAAATTTAAAGGTCGGGCAGGTGAAAGAAGCGGTTTTAAAATTAAATATGTTTTATGAAGTGTATGGCGCTAAGCCAGGAAATTTTATTCCGCAAATTCAAAATGTATTTTTAGAAAATATTACTGTAAAAGATGGTGGTCAGTACGCCATTCTTGCAAAAGGTTATGAGTCGTCACCAATTAAGAATGTCGTTCTTAAAAATGTTAAAATTGAAAAAGTCAAAGAACCGTTTTCTATCGAAAATTTAAAAGGATTACAGCTTATAGATACGTACATCAATGGTGTAAAAGCTGAAGTTCCACCCTCTAAGTAAAATTTTAAATATATTAACCAACCAAAATACAATAATATGAATTTTAAACCTTTATCAAAGTTGGGCTTCATCTATCAGTTAGCCTTGCTCTTTTTGTTAAGCTTATTTATGGCTCATGATGCAAAGGCACAACAATCGAACTCCATTAGTGGTACCGTTACGGATGCCGCTGGATTAACTTTGCCCGGGGTAAATATCATCGAAAAAGGGACTAAAAACAGTACTACTTCTGATATTTCTGGAAATTTTAGCTTAAAATTAAGTTCTGACAGTAGTACTCTTCAAATTAGTTACATTGGCTTTGTTAGTCAAAATATAAATGTTTCGGGAAAAAGTAACATCAAAATTGTCTTGGTCGAAGAATCTCAATCTTTGAAAGAAGTAGTAATTGTAGGTTATGGTAGTGTAAAAAAGACCGACTTAACAGGTGCAGTTAATACATTATCTTCTGCTAAAATAACAGAACGAAATGTTACCAACCCACTTGAGGCTATTCAAGGAGGTATTGCAGGTGTTCAAGTAACCTCAAATTCCGGTCGTTTAGGAGATGGTTTTAATGTTGTTATCCGTGGTACCAACTCTATTAACAAAGATGGGTCAAAACCATTATTTGTAATTGACGGTGTTCCTACTGACAATATGGATTTTTTGAATCCACAAGATATTGCCCGTATGGACGTTTTAAAAGATGCATCATCAGCTGCAATTTATGGTTCTAGAGGGGCAAGTGGTGTGATCATCGTAACAACTAAAGGTGGTGCCAATGCAAAATCTGGTATCAATGTGTCTTACGAAACTTCATATGGAAATAAGCAAGTTGCTCGTTTGCCAAAATTTATGAGTGGCGAAAAATGGTGGAGGTATCACCAAGCAGCATTTTTGCCAACTTCTTTATCCAACACCGTGCGCAATTATGCTGATATTACGCCAGCCTTGCTTAATGCCAATGTTGGGGCAAATGGAACCAATAATGTTTTGTTACAGCGAGTAGCAAATAATCAAACTTTTGATTGGACTGATGCCGTTTTAAGAGGCGCTATGACTCAGAACAATTACCTTTCTGTTAATGGGAGAGGTGTATCAGGAATGGCATATAACTTAGCCATTGGACAACAAAAAGAAACAGGAAACGTACAAAATGAAAGTATTGATAAATATACCTTCAAAGCAGGTATAAATCATCAAGTGAACAGTAAGTTTGGTTTAGGTGTTAATTTGACTATTTCAAAAACAGATGAACAATTAGGTAGTCCAACTGCGATGCAAGAAGCTTTTAGACAAAATCCTTTTTCATCTCCTTGGGCAATTGATGCTGCTGGAAATGAATTGATTGGCACATAAGCATTACAGCCAGGTACTCTGCGCTATCCAAACGGAAATTTAGCCATCAATAAAACAGGTTCCATCAACCCATTACTTGAAATAGAAAATTCAAATGATCAGCGTGTTAACTGGACTACTATTGGAAATGTGTTTGCTGAATATAAAGCTAACAATTGGTTGACATTCAAAACAACTTTTTCAGCTGGTAAGTTAGAGTCTAGACGCGGTAAATCATTTGGGCCTTTAACTAACATTGGAATTGCCAATAGAAACTTGTTATCAGGAGAAATTGATAATTTACAAAACTTTAATTACACATGGGACAATCAATTTAATATCAATTATACTTTGAAAGAAAACCATGCATTTAATTTCTTAGGATTGCAAAGTTTGTATAGCAACACGACTGAAACTTCTTTTTTGTCATCACGTGAAAATCCATTTGACACAGATTTCTACAATTTAGGATCAGGACCTCAGAATACTTATGCTGTTCGTTCTAACTTTTTCAAAAACACTTTGAATTCGTATGCAGCTCGATTGAATTACACCTATTTGGGTCGCTATCTTTTTACAGGAACGGTGCGTGCTGATGGTTCTTCAGTATTGGCAGAAGGAAACAAATGGACAACATTCCCATCTGTAGCTTTAGGTTGGAAAGTAAATGAGGAAAGCTTTTTGAAAGATGTAGCTTTTATCAATAACTTAAAATTAAGAGCTAGTTTAGGTTATACCGGAAATGATAATGTAACTCCTTACTCTAGTTTAAGTGTACTTAGAAATTCAACTTTTTATGATTATAATAACCCAAATACTTTAAGTAACGGATTTATTCCTACTAGTTTAGGAAACCCAGAACTTACTTGGGAAAGAACTCGAGAACTTAACTTTGGTTTAGATTTTGGATTTGCTAACAATAGAATTTCAGGTAGTGTAGATGTTTACGACCGATTATCAGAAGATTTACTTTTTCAACAAGCATTGCCTCTTGAAATGGGAATCCCAATAATAACATCAAATGTAGGATCTGTGAGTAACAAAGGAGTTGAAATTGCTCTTTCAACTAAAAATATTCAGACAAAAAATGTTACTTGGGAAACTAATTTTACTTTTACTAAAAACGTAAACAAATTAGTATCGATTTACAATCAAAAAGAAGTTAGTGATATTGGTAACAATTTATTTATCGGAGAAAATATAAATTCATACTATAACTTTGTTTTTGATGGAGTTTGGCAGGAAAGTGAAAGAGCACAGGCAGCTATTTACAATCAGTTACCTGGTGAAGCACGTGTAAAAGATTTGAATAATGACGGCAGAATAGATGGAAATAATGACAGGGCTATTTTAGGAAACTTTGACCCTAAATGGACGGCAAGTTTATCAACTTCTTTAAAAGTACATCAGTTTGATTTTGGAATGTCTGTGATTGCAAATCAAGGTATGACTGTGTTTAGCGATTTTCATAACAATTTTGCAGACGTAAACGACAGAGGTCGTCAAAAACTAGACCTTCAAGATTGGTACGTACCTGCAAATGGTGCTGGAGTGCCTCAACAATTTTCAAATACTAATCCGTTGCCACGTGCAGCAGGAGTATATTACACAAACAATGATGTCGCTTTTTATAAAGATGCATCTTTTGTAAAAATTCAAAATATGTCAGTAGGTTACACTTTTAATGACCAATTACTAGAAAAAATAAAAGTTAAATATTTAAGATTATATGTCAATGTTTTAAATCCATTTGTTTTTACAGATTATGAAGGATATGATCCTGAATGGGCTACGGCTGGACTAGCAACAAATCGTGTCGCATCAACAATTTTTCAAATGGGAGTAAGTTTAAAATTTTAATTTAGAGCAAAATGAAAAAAATAGTTTTATTTATAGGAATTCTGGGCTTATCCCTAAATTCATGTACTTCTTTCATCGAAGAAGACAATAGGTCACTAGGAAATCCAGATGAATTTTATCTCACTGCGCCAGGTTTTGAAGCCTTAGTAAACACCAATTACTTTATGCTCAAGGATATTTATGGTGGTGAACCATGGTTATTTGCAGCTGGTACTGATATGTATTCAGAAGGTCGTAATATGGAGCCAGATGGCTTGAGTAAGTACGCAAATTTAGATGCTACATCGGCAGGTGTTGAGCATCTTTATAAAACCTGTTATGCTGCCATTCAGCAAGCAAATACGGGTTTGCATTTTGCACCCTTAACTGCGCCTTCAACCAACTTAAATGCCAGAGTTGGTGAATTAAAGTTTTTACGTGCTCATGCTTATTTTTTATTGGTACAAACGTACGGTGGTGTTCCATTGGTATTGGATTATTTTAAAAGTCCAGTTCAAGCTTTTGATAGAAGTTCGGCACAAGATGTTTATACGCAAATCTTAAAGGACTTAAATGAAGCCTTGCCAGTTGTGGCTACTGGTGGTTATACAGGAAGGGTAAATCGTAGAGCGGTACTCAATCTATTGGCAAAAGTGCATCTAACAAGAGGTTATGAAACTTTTGGCGCTAGCAATGACTTTGCAACTGCAGCGTCATTAGCGGATCAAGTGATAAATGGTCAACAACTTAATATTTCATTTGATAATGTTGTTCGTCCTGGAAATGAAATGAATGCTGAAACTATTTTTTCTGTTCAATTTTCGCCGTTAGCAAATTCTACAGGAATTACAACTTTAGGAAATTCACAGAATTATTATTTCGGACCATATTTAGGGCCAGCAGCCACAAATAATCCATATCCTAACAGAAGTTACACATTATTACCTACTACCTATGCTTTGTCTCTTTTCGAAAAAGGAGATCGTCGATGGGAGGGTTCATTTATGACCGAAATTTATACAAGATATTACGCTTTTTATGAAGTTGCAGATAGAACAAATTAAAAAATTACTGATTTCTATGAGCCAAGTTGGTTTACGCTTGCCGATAGAGCAGCATGGAAAGCAGCTAATGCTAGTAGATATCAAAATGCTGCTACATTTAGATATCATAATTGGGGAACGTTTTCATCCTCTTCGAACGTAAGTGCTGATTATGCAACGATACCAGTAAGAAAGTTTGATGATCCAATTGCCCCTTTTGGTACAGCAACAAATAATAGAGTTAGTACTCGCGACTTTATTATCTCTCGTTTGGGTGAAACCTATTTGATTGCTGCCGAAGCCTATTTAAAAGCAGGTAATCCTGCAACTGCATTACAACGCCTTAACGAAGTAAGAAGACGAGCAGGAGGAGGAACTCCAGGTGTTATTCCGGTCCTAACAACTATTAATATCAATACGATTTTGGATGAAAGAGGACGTGAATTGTTAGGTGAATACCACAGATGGTTTGACTTAAAACGAACAGGAACTTTAGTTGAAAGAACGGTTTTACATAATCCTAAAATAACAAATGCAGCTGTATTTAATGGAAAGAATGGTAATCTAAAAATCCTAAGACCTATTCCTCAAAGTGCTTTAGATTTAAATAGAAGTACTAACTTTCCTCAAAATCCAGCTTACTAATACTTTGATAAAATGTTAGTTATATTTTTTTAGATTCTGTAAAGGAGAAGGGGGCTTGATTCATTCAAGCTCCTTTTGTTACTAAATCAATCTATTGTGTTTTACGTACCTCAAGAAGCTTTACTTTTAAAATGTTTTAAAATGAGGGTTAATTATGAAAATTTATTATCGATGAAAAAATTAATTTATTTAGGATCTCTTTTTTGTTTGTGTTGTCTTTCTATTCATGCACAAGTTCCTGATAAGAAAGCTAAAACCTATGCTGAAATTTCGATCAAAGAAGGTGGCAAGTGGGAAGATAGAAAATACATTGGAGGAACTTTTAAAAATGTTAAAAAAGTAAATCTAGCGCCACAGCATACAGATCATTCTTTTGATATCAGATATGAAGGTCCGGGCTGGGAAAGCAACAAAATTGCCTACAGATTGTATCTCGATTGGAGAAATGCAATTGATATTTTTGGCAAAAAAACCGAAAGTATTATTTTGCCTGGCGTGGGTCAAGATGGTTTCGACTCCTATCATGAAATGAGTGATTGGGGTTCAGATATTTTAAAGGCAGGTAAAGGAATAGGCATTGGCTCAGTAGACCGCTACGTAAACAATCAGCGATTGCATTTTTATGAAGTTGATGCTACAACAGCTGAAGTATTTAATACCAAAAGCGCTTCGGGCGTTGTTATAAAATATAAAGGATGGAAAACCAATGCAGATAAAATAAATTTGACATCTAAGCTTTCAATAGCTCCAGATCAAAGACATACCAAGCATACCATCACAAGCTCAATTGCTATCGAAGGCTTGTGTACTGGTATTGTAAAACAAAAAAACACAGCCATTTTTAGAGCCGAGAGTACTAATAAAAAGTGGGCCTACCTCGCTACTTACGGGAAACAATCTCTTGTACCGGATAATTTGGGTATGGGTATATTTTATGAAATAAGTACAGTAGAGAATGAAGTGGATGCTGAATTTGATCATTTATTGCTTTTCAAACCCTCAACAAAGCCAATTACATTTTACTTTTTTGGAGCTTGGGAACAAGAAAAGGAAGGAATCAAAACCAAAGAAGCCTTTGAAGAATACCTCAATAATCAATTAAATAAACTCAACAATACCGGACAACTGTAGTTCCATTCAAAAGAAATATTGCTATGAAAATTCATAAATTCACATTTTATTCCTTGGTCTTGTTTTTTGCAATGGGGTCGCTAACTGTAGCCGGGCAAAACGTTTCTAATAAGTTGAAATGGTCACAAAGGATGGCTGCTACAATTATGATTGAGCATCCTCAGTCGTATATGATTGATCATGCCAACCAGCCAAAATGGGATTATGTACATGGTTTAGTTTTAAAATCGTTTCAAGTTTTAAATCAAAAATATCCTAACACAACCTATGAAAACTACGTGCAGGATTATTTAAATCAGTTAATTCAAAATGATGGTTCCATAAAAGGATATGCCATGGAATCATATAACATTGACATGGTTGTTGCTGGTCGACTGTTATTTGATGCTTATTCAAAAACCAAAAACAAAAGTTATTTGACCTCCTTGCAAAATTTAAGAGAACAATTAAAATTACAACCAAGAACGGCAAGTGGAGGCTTTTGGCACAAGAAAATTTATCCTAACCAAATGTGGCTAGACGGGCTTTACATGGGAGCTCCTTTTTATGCGCAGTATACTACTACCTTTGAACAGGGTGCCAATTGGTCAGATATCGTAAAACAATTTGAACTCATTCAAAAAAATGTTCGTGACAATAAAACAGGACTTTTTTATCATGCTTGGGACGAAAGTAAACAAATGCCTTGGTCAAATAAACAAACCGGTACTTCTCCTAATTTTTGGTCTCGTTCCTTAGGTTGGTACGCTATGGCACTAGTGGACGTATTAGATTATATGCCAAAAGATCACCCAAAACGTCAACAGTTAATTCAGTATTTAGATGAGTTAACAAAGGCTTTAGTACCTTTTCAAGATCAAAGCGGACTTTGGTATCAAGTAACCGATAAAGGTAACACAGGAGGGAATTATCTAGAAGGATCAGGATCTGCTATGTTCAGTTACGCTCTAGCAAAAGGTGCAAACAAAGGATATATCAATAAAAAATATAAAAAGATTGCATTAAAAGCATTTAATGGAATTGTTTCTAAATTAGTAAAAGTAGATAGTAACGGTAAAATTACAATAACGCAAGTTTGCGCTGTAGCAGGTTTGGGTGGTACTCCTTATCGTGACGGCTCATTTGAATATTATGTGAATGAAAAGAAAAAAGATAATGACCCAAAAGCAACTGGACCTTTTATTTTAGCTGCTTTAGAACTTAATAAATAGTGGAGCGTATTTTACTTAGAGTTTAAAGAGATGCTTTGTAAAAATGTAAACGACTATTTGCCAAGATGACTTCATAATGTTATTTTTGAAAAAAAATCAATTTGTTTTCATGAAGCCGCTTAACGAAAAATTATTAATCAAAGATGCCACGATTAACAAAATACAATTTGATAAAGAGTGGTTTTACAAATTAGATGACATGGCTTTTTACTTGAAAGAAGATCTGTCAGAAGTAGAATTTATTTATTTACCAATGCTTATTGATGGGGAACAAGAATTCGTTAAATGTTCCAGTTATGAAGATATTATGCGCGGTCGCAAAGAAATATAGTAAAAGAAGGAGGCTAAATGCCTCCTTTTCTTGTTTAACGATTGGCCTGTTGGGCTTTTTCTTTTATGATTAAGCTGATTTTTCTATTTTCTATTTTACTTTCTAACCATGAAATGATATCGAGATATAAAAAGGCGCGTTTTTCATAAGTGTTCTGTTCTAACTCAATAAAACGAGTTCGCATTTTGATAAATTCTTTCTTTATATCTGTCGGATAAATAGAGTTTAAGTTTTTCAAGAATTTGATAATCTCTTTTTGTACCTCATGTAAGTCATTCATTTTTAGTAAAAACTTGTACGTGTTTTTGAGCTGATTTTCTAAATTGAAGATTAA
>CAZMHK010000123.1:0-9505 GCA_964566045.1 uncultured Flavobacterium sp. | reverse complement strand
CGACCCCCTCGGTGTAAACGAGGTGCTCTGAACCAGCTGAGCTAATCGCCCTATTTTACTAGGCTGCTATCATTACCTGATTGCGAGTGCAAATATACACCTAGATTCTGTATTTGCAAGCGTTTTTACAAAATAAATTCATAAAAATTCACTCATTTATTGTACCTCATTCAATAAGAACACTTTACCATCACTGGGATTTTAAACTATTTTTTTGAATTGCATTCTTATAGTCATACATTTGTAACATAAACAAAAAATAATGGCTCGATTCAAAGAAAACGATTTACCAAAATCAAAAATTACAGCTACTTCACTCCAAAAAGCAACCGTTATATTTCAATTCGCAGGCAATCATCGTTGGAAATTTTACGTTGGCCTTGTATTTCTACTTTTTACAGGCGCCACTGCCCTGGCCTTCCCAAAACTAATGGGAATGTTAATTGATTGCGTAAAAAACAAAGACAACCAGCAAGCCAACTATATTGCAGGTGGATTGGTGTTAATTCTTTTTTTACAATCGATCTGTTCTTTTTTCAGATTGTATCTTTTCGTGAATTTTACAGAGAACACATTGGCTAATCTCCGACTTTCATTGTATTCTAATTTGGTAAAATTACCCATGTCGTTTTTCTCGCAAAAACGAGTTGGCGAATTGAACAGCCGCATCAGTTCAGACATCACTCAAATTCAAGATACACTAACATCAACCATTGCAGAATTTTTAAGACAATTTATTTTAATTATTGGAGGCATTTTACTTTTAGCAAACGAAAGTATCAAACTCACCTTATTAATGTTATCTGTGGTACCTCTGGTAGCGATTGCAGCTGTTATTTTTGGTCGTTTTATTCGAAAATACTCTAAAAACGTACAAGATAAAGTAGCCGAAAGCCAAGTAGTGGTTGAGGAAACCATGCAAGGAATTTCAATAGTTAAAGCTTTTGCAAACGAATGGTACGAAATAGCGCGTTACAATGGTAAAATTAAGGAAGTTGTAAGCATTGCCATCAAAGGCGGAAAATACCGCGGTTACTTTGCCTCTTTTATCATTTTCTGTTTATTTGGAGCAATCGTAGCAGTAGTTTGGTACGGAGTACAATTGAGTATTAGCGGCGAAATGAGCGTTGGTCAATTAATATCGTTTGTGTTGTATTCCACATTTGTTGGCGCATCTTTTGGCGGAATTGCCGAGTTGTACGCACAAATTCAAAAAGCAATTGGCGCTACCGAACGAGTTTTTGAATTACTTGATGAAACTCCCGAGAAAATTAATGCTAATGGCACAACTTCGCCACTAGAAAAAATACAAGGCAATTTAAGCTTCAAAAATGTTGCTTTTAGTTACCCATCCAGAAAAGAGATTCAGGTTTTAAAAGATGTAAGTTTTACGGCTAGTTTTGGTCAAAAAATTGCAATTGTTGGGCCAAGTGGTACCGGAAAATCAACAATTGCATCGCTGCTACTTCGTTTTTATAATATTGATGCAGGCGAAATTCAAATTGATGGTAAAAATATTTACGACTTTGATTTGGAAAATCTCCGAGGAAATATGAGTATCGTTCCTCAAGATGTAATTCTTTTTGGTGGAACAATTAAAGAAAATATTGCCTACGGAAAACCAAATGCTACAGATGAAGAAATTCTACTCGCAGCCAAACAAGCTAATGCCTATCACTTTATAGAAAGTTTCCCTGAAAAATTTGAAACCGTAGTTGGAGAACGTGGTATTAAACTATCAGGAGGGCAAAGACAACGTATTGCCATTGCACGTGCTTTGCTTAAAAATCCTAGTATTTTAATTTTAGACGAAGCAACCTCTTCATTAGATAGTGAAAGTGAAAAATTAGTCCAAGAAGCATTAGAAATTTTAATGGAAGGTCGCACTAGCATAATCATTGCACACCGTTTATCAACCATTCGAAGTGCTGATCAAATTTTAGTTTTAGACAACGGTAGAATAGCTGAACAAGGAACGCACCAAGATCTGATTGAATTAGAAAATGGAATCTATAAAAACCTAAGCAATTTGCAGTTTAGCAACTCCTAAGCCAAGCTAAAAAATAGCTACAAGAGAACAACAAAAAAGCTCCAATAAAAATCTATTGGAGCTTTTTTTTATAGTTACTAAACCTATTTGAAAGAAAATTACTTCCCTTTTCTTCGGTTTCTTTCCGCTTTTATCATAGAAAGTTCACGACTAGTTTGACCTGCTACTGAAGTGTTCTCTTCAGCACGACGAATCAAATACGGCATCACATCTTTTACGGGTCCGAATGGCAAATATTTAGATACATTATAACCTTCATTTGCCAAATTGTAACTAATGTTATCACTCATTCCAAATAATTGCCCGAACCAAATGCGATTATCAGTGCTAGCCATACCGTTTTGCTGCATTAAATCCATTAAAGTATAGGTACTTGATTCATTGTGAGTTCCTGCAAAAATAGCCATCATATCAATATGTGTTACCATATAAGCAACAGCTGCATCATAATTAATATCGGTAGCTTCTTTTGATGCACAAATCGGACTTGGATACCCTTTTTCTTCGGCACGTGTATTTTCTTTTTCCATATACGCACCACGAACAATTTTCATTCCGATATAAAATCCTTCTGCTTTGGCTTGTTCATGTAATTTTTTCAAGTAATCCAATCGATCCCAACGATACATTTGTAGCGTATTAAAAACGATAGCTTTTTCTTTGTTGTATTTTCGCATCATCGTAGCAACCAAATCATCGGCTGCATCTTGCATCCAACTCTCCTCACCGTCAATAAGTAAGGCTACATTTTTTTGGTACGCTTCTTTACAAACAATATCAAAACGTTCTACTACTCGGTCCCATTCTACTTGTTCAGCAGCAGTCAAAGTTTTCTTTTCTCCTAATTTTTCATACAATTCGAAACGTCCAAAACCGGTTGGTTTAAAAACAGCAAAAGGGATTGCCATACGTTCTTTAGCAAACTCTATAGTTTTTAAGGTCATTTGCAAAGCAGCATCAAATTGATCTTCTTCTTCTTTTCCTTCCACAGAATAATCTAAAACCGAAGAAACTCCTTTGGTATACATTTTATCAACCACAGACAAGCAATCATTTTCATTTACTCCACCACAAAAATGATCAAAAACAGTAGCTCGAATTAATCCTTCAACAGGCAAATTGGCTTTTAAAGCAAAATTTGTAACGGCGGTTCCAATGCGTACTAAAGGCTGATTGGCTATCATTTTAAAAAGAAAATAAGCGCGATCAAGTTCTGTATCGCTTTTTAAAGCAAAAGCAACTTGTGTGTTGTCAAATATTTTTTTCATTATCTGTTTAAATTTTATACAAATATAGTCAGACTTTGAATATTTAACTAAATACAATGGTTAAAAAACAGAAAAATGCAATGAATGCGAATTTTCTAGCAGTTTAATTACAAAAGAATTGATTAATTTATACATTTGAGCTTCAAATAGGATACTAAAAACAAAAATCAAATTTCAATTTTTAATTTTCTAAACCATTAAAAATAATTAAGAGGTTTTAATATCCTATTAATTCTAGAAACAACTATTCTTAACTCTCAAATTCGACAACCCATTTACTTTAATATGAATACAGAAATCAAAAACGATACCGCAGAAAGCTCCTTCTATGACAACTTCATGGCATTATTTTTTCTTTTCTGTTATTTTCTAATTGATTTTTTACCTCACTTTAAGAGTATTGAAATATTAAACACACAGTTCGTTTATTTAGCAATAGTAAATATCGCTGCGGTAATCTTTCTTTTTAGCAATAAAAAAATAGTTTTTAATAACACTACAATCTTATCGAGTGAGAGCTTAATTTTAAAAGTCTATCTTTTATTTATTGCTCTTTGTGGTTGTTCACTGTTTTTTACTAAAAATCTTTCATTGTCCATCAATAGTTTTATTCAAATATTGATTGTGTTGGTAATGGTCGTTAATTTGATTTTCTTGTTCAGAGATAAATTGCATTTGCTAAAATATATTACTCTACTCGTGGGAGCAAGTGTTTTTTTACAAACCCTTAGTCAATTAAGTACAGCTTTACAAGATTTTGAAGGAGTTACCAATGCTTTAAATAACTTAAGAGGGAATACAGGAAACGTCAATATTTTTGCAGCGAGTTTAAACGTTAAAATTCCTTTTTTAGTTGTAGGGATTTTACACTATAGTAAGTGGAAGAAATGGTTTTTAGCACTTTGTTTGCTATTAGCAAGTTTAATAGTGATTTTAATCAGTGCAAGAGCTGCTTATTTGGGATTATTTTTTCAATATGTAGTCTTTTTTATTGTTTATTTTAAAGTACATTCTTTCACCAAAAAAACAGTTATCCAGACTACTTACATTCTAATCCCATTGGTGCTAGCTGTTTTTTTTAGCAGTATCGTTTTTAAAAATGGTGATAGTGTTGGAAGGTTTGAATCCGTAGGTACTAGAATTGTACAAATTGCTGATACAAATGAAGCTTCTGCATCGGCGAGGTTGAATTATTGGAGTAATGCAGCACAAATGATTTTAAAAGATCCAATAACTGGTATTGGTTTAGGAAATTGGAGAGTTGAAAGCATTCCTTATGAGAGAACTACTATTGATGAAGCATTCATTTCTTCGCATACGCATAACGATTTTCTTGAAATTGCAGCCGAAACTGGAATCTTTAACGGCTTAGTATATCTGAGTCTTTTCATCATAATATTTTTTATCAACGCTAAAAATATTTTTACAAATAACGGTAAAGATAAAACTATGACTTTGCTTGTTTTAATGCTTTTCATAGGGTATTTTATTGATGCTTTTTTTAACTTCCCGTTGTACAGACCTACAATGCAACTTGCTTTTGCACTAATGATTGTATTTACGTTCTTAAATTCAACAAAGCAATCAGCCGTAAATGATAACTCACAAAAGATAGGTTTGTTTTTAATTATAATTAGCGTGTTTACAACTTGTATCTCTTTTATGGACTGGAAAGCAGCTCAGCTAGAGTACCAAATTAAATTTGATAAACCAGGAGTTTCTGCTAATTTAATTCTGGACAAATTACCTACAATTACCAATGTTGGAATTTATGGTGAGCCTTTTTACCAGCATGCTGCAATTGCTTTTTTTAATGAAAATAAAATGGTTGAAGCTGAAAAATATTTTAAACTATCAAATACAATAAATCCATTTTTGGGGATTTCAAATTGGTACTTGCATAAAATAGAAAAGTTAAAAGGCAACCAAAAGAAGGCTTACGAATATGTAAAATCAGCTTTTTATGCTAGACCAAGAACACTTAACTTTTATTTAGATGGCCTCAGAATGGCAGCTGTACAAAAGGATACCACTGAAATTTTAAAGCTACACAAACTTTTTAGCCAATACAGAAGCATGCCTTCAAACTGGAAAAATACTGCAGTTGCACTCAATCAAGCGGGCTACAATCCCAAAAAAATAGAGGCATTTATTATGGATGGTCTGAAAATTTTTCCTAAAGATTCTATTTTAACTAAAAAAATAAAACAAAAAAAACCAACATCAGTCACACAAAATAATTCAACTGAAGCTATTGAAAATGCTTCAAAAACAACTAATTATATGGTTGAAGCAAAAAAAATGGGTGATGCTAAACAATTTGAAAAAGCAATTGAACTTTATAAAAAAGAATTGACGTTAAATCCCGAAAAAAAGGTAATATATCAAGATCTTGCGGTTTGTTATTTTAATTTAAATAAAAATGAAACTGCTATTAGTTGTTTACTAAAAATAATTAACGAACCAACACTAAATGATGGTAAAACCGAATACTTACTTTCAGGATGTTATTATAAAATGCAAGACAAAACAAACGCATGCAAATACTTAGCTCTTGCAGTTGCTAAAAAATACCCAGGAACACAAGACCTTTTTAATAAACTTTGTAAATAAAAATTAAAGATGCAAACAATACAAGCCAATAATTACCCTATTTATTTTAATGAAATAGCTTACCAAGCGCTGAACACTCACCTACAAAACAATAATTATTCTTCTATTTTTATCATAGTTGATACCAATACTAATGAGTTTTGCCTGCCTAACTTTTTACCATTATTAGTAACAGAGGTTGCGATTGAAATTATAGAATTTGAAGCCGGCGAAGAAAATAAAAACATTGAAACCTGTGTACAAATTTGGAATGTACTTACTGAACTTGGAGCCGATAGAAAAAGCTTGGTTATCAATTTAGGTGGCGGTGTTGTAACTGATTTAGGCGGATTTGTTGCTAGTACTTTCAAACGGGGAATCGATTTTATTCATATTCCAACCACTTTACTTTCTATGGTTGACGCATCCGTAGGTGGCAAAAATGGTGTAGATTTAGGGAATTTAAAAAACCAAATTGGAGTGATCAACGTTCCATTAATGGTTTTAATTGACACGCAATATCTAGAAACAGTGCCGCAGACTGAAATGCGTTCTGGATTAGCCGAAATGCTCAAACACGGTCTAATATATGATAGAGCGTACTGGAATCAATTTTTAGACCTAGCCGCAATAGATTATGCCGATTTTGATGCACTTATTTACAGATCGGTAGAAATAAAAAATGAAATTGTAACACAAGATCCAACCGAAAAAAACATCCGAAAAGCACTTAATTTTGGACACACACTTGGGCACGCTATTGAAAGTTTTTTTTTAGAAAGCACTGAAAAAGCTACACTTTTACACGGCGAGGCAATTGCACTTGGTATGATTTTAGAAAGTTTTATTGCCATGAAAAAAGGACTTCTAACTGAGGAGGACTACATCGAAATTAAAAATTGCATCCAATCAATTTATGATGCTATAGTTTTTGATGAAAAAGATATCGATCCGATCTTGGCTTTACTGATTCATGACAAAAAAAATGAGTACGGAACGATTCAGTTTGCCCTAATTGAAGGTATTGGAGCAATAAAAATAAATCAAGAAGTTGAAAATGAATTAATTCTTGAAGCGTTTGAAGATTACAAATCTTGATATTTTTTTTCTAAAAAAGCATTGCATTGCGTAGATAATATTTTTTACATTTGCACCGATGAAAAAAACACAAAATCAGTCCAACCACGGTTCTAATAAAACGCGCAAAAAGATGTCCTTTTTAAGGATATTGAAGCGCTTTTATTCGATCAAAGGTAACTTTACTTTTGATGTTTTTCAATACCTAAAAGCTGATAACGAGAAGCTGCAGATTGTTTATGCAAATATTCGGGTTTGAATGATAGATTCATCTATGTTGTAAACACTATTTAATCTATTAAACCTGCATCAATGAATACAAAATATTCGGACTTAATCAATCAAACATATTATTTCCCTCAAGAAGAATTTACGCTAAACAAAGACCGTTTACTTTTTCATAATATTGATTTAATGAAATTGGTTGAGCAATATGGTACGCCTTTAAAGTTTACCTATTTGCCGCAAATTTCAAATAATATCAACAAAGCAAAAAGTTGGTTTCGTAAATCGATGGAGAAAAACAAATACGAAGCCAAGTATTACTATTGCTACTGTACCAAAAGCTCTCATTTTGAATACATTATGAATGAAGCTTTCAAGAATAACATTCACATTGAAACATCTTCAGCTTTTGATATAAATATTGTTGAAAATCTTTTAGAAAATGGTAAGATTAACAAGAGTACATATGTGATTTGTAATGGTTTCAAACGCGATCAATACATAGAAAACATTGCACGTTTAATCAATAACGGACACAAAAATACCATTCCGATTATTGATAATTATGAAGAATTAGATTTGCTACAAGGGCAAATCAAAAACAAATTCAAAATTGGAATCCGTATTGCGGCTGAAGAAGAACCAAAATTTGAATTTTATACCTCAAGATTAGGAATTGGCTACAAGAATATTGTTTCATTTTACAAAAAACAAATTCAAGAAAATGATAAATTAGAGCTGAAAATGCTTCACTTTTTTATCAATACAGGTATCAACGATACAGCCTACTATTGGAACGAATTGGTAAAATGTATTAAAGTTTACATCGCACTTAAAAAAGAATGTCCTACACTTGATGGCTTGAATATCGGTGGTGGTTTCCCTATCAAAAATTCATTGGCTTTTGAATACGACTACCAATACATGATTGATGAAATTATCAATCAAATTAAAATTGCTTGTGATGAGGCTGAAGTAGATGTACCTAATATTTTTACAGAGTTCGGTTCGTATACTGTAGGTGAAAGTGGCGGTGCCATTTATCAAATTTTGTATCAAAAACAGCAAAATGATAGAGAGAAATGGAACATGATTGACTCTTCTTTCATCACAACTTTACCAGATACTTGGGCTATCAACAAGCGTTTTATCATGTTGGCAGTAAACCGTTGGAACGATACTTACGAACGTGTTTTATTAGGCGGAATGACGTGCGACAGCGATGATTATTACAACTCAGAGCAAAACATGAACGCCATTTACTTGCCTAAGTACAATAAAGAGAAACCTTTGTATATCGGTTTCTTTAACACAGGCGCATACCAAGAAACTATTGGGGGATACGGCGGATTACACCACTGTTTGATTCCACAGCCAAAACATATTTTGATCGATCGTGATGAAAATGGAATTCTGGCTACCGAAGTTTTCTCAGAGCAACAAACCTCTGAAGACGTTTTGAAAATTTTAGGTTACGACCGTAAATAATAATCGCATTTATTTCTTTAAATTCAAAAAATCGTTACATTTGAAACAGTCGTGACGATAATAATAGCAGTTAAAAATTAATATAAAAATGAGTAAAGGACCAATCAGTCAGTTTATAGAAAAGCATTATTTGCATTTCAATTCTGCAGCTTTAGTTGACGCAGCTAAAGCATACGAAGAACAATTAGCAAAAGGCGCAAAAATGATGGTGAGTATGGCAGGTGCTATGAGTACTGCCGAGATTGGAAAAATATTTTCTGACATTATTCGTCAAGACAAAGTACATATTATCTCTTGTACGGGAGCTAACCTTGAAGAAGATATTATGAACTTGGTTGCTCACTCTCATTACGAAAGAGTGCCTAACTACCGTGATTTGACTCCTCAAGACGAATGGGATTTATTAGAGCGTGGTTTAAACCGTGTGACTGATACTTGTATTCCTGAACACGAAGCTTTCCGTCGTTTACAAAAACACATTTACAAAATCTGGAAAGATGCTGATGATAAAGGAGAACGCTATTTTCCGCATGAATTCATGTACAAAATGTTATTATCAGGTGTTCTTGAAGAATACTACGAAATTGATTTAAAAGACAGTTGGATGTACGCTGCAGCGGAGAAAAATTTACCAATTGTTGTTCCAGGTTGGGAAGACAGTACAATGGGTAACATTTTTGCTTCTTACGTAATCAAGGGAGATTTGAAAGCTTCTACCATGAAATCTGGTATTGAGTATATGACTTTCCTTGCTGATTGGTATCCAAAAAACAGCAGCAACTGAATTGGATTTTTCCAAATGGGT